>JAJZEL010000010.1 GCA_021828575.1 Pseudomonadota bacterium | reverse complement strand
TTCGACTTCTGTGAATCCGAAATGGGTGGTGCTCACAATGCGAGTCCTGATCAGTGAGGGTCACGGCTGGCCCCAGCCGCTTCCAGGCGATTCAGGTAATTGGCCCAGTATTCATCCTGATGAAGTCCCAGATCAAGCAGATAGTCCCAGGAGTAGATGCCGGTTTCATGTCCGTCCGAAAAACTGATCTGGATGGCGTAATGTCCGACGGGAGCAATCTCTTTTATGGTGACTTCGCGTTTTCCAGTCTGCAGGACTTCCTGTCCGGGGCCGTGGCCGCGAACTTCGGCCGAGGGGGAGTACACCCTCAGGTATTCGATGGGAAACTGGTAACCATTCCCGTTGCTGAACATCACATCCAGTCGTCGAGAGGACTGATGAAGGGTGATTTCAGTGGGCCAGGGTGTGTCAGGGGTGAGGCCAGTCATGAGCGTGTCCGAATTCACAGGGGTAACAGGTATATTCCAGTATGATAAACCATTTGCATCGGACTCATGTGGATGAGGGCTATGGTTTTCGATTCAGGGGCCTCCCTGTGTGAGCGTCTGGAGCGCATTATTGGCGAGGTAAAACGCCGGTCTCGAGGGCAGGAGGTTCAGGTGCTGGCTGTCAGCAAGGGACAGTCCGTGGACGCCATGAGGCAGGCCGTTGCTTGCGGCCAAAAAGCTTTTGGGGAAAGTTATGTGCAGGAGGCCCTGTTGAAGCAGGAACAACTGTCCGGGTTTCCGCTGGAATGGCATTACATCGGACCGTTGCAGAGCAACAAAACGGGTGTCATTGCCCGTCATTTTGATTGGGTTCACGGGGTGGACAGAGCAAGCATCGCCAATCGCCTGTCAGCCGCGCGGCTTGATTCCGGGTTGTCTCCTGTCCAGACCTGCCTGCAAGTCAATTTGAGTGGAGAAGCGTCCAAATCGGGTGTGCCGCCTCAGGCTCTGGAGCAACTGGCAGCACAGGTATCAGTTCTGCCCGGATTGCGTTTGCGCGGGTTGATGACCTTGCCGGAACGGACGGATGATCCGGACATGTTGCACGGACGTTTTTCAGAACTCAGGCAACTCAGGGATGCTCTGAACCTGAAGGGATATGGAATGGATACCCTTTCCATGGGCATGTCATCCGATTTTTCCGTTGCCGTGTCGGAAGGTTCTACAATAGTCCGCATTGGCACAGCTATTTTTGGGGAGCGCGACAAAAAGTGAGCATCGTATTTTTTGGGGGGGGCAACCTGGCTCAGGCCCTGGTGGGTGGATTGCTTGCGCATGGACAGCCTGCAAGCGAAATGCGGATAGTGGACATTGATGCGGGTGTTCGCAGCGAGCTTCAGTCACGATGGGGCATTGCCGTATATCCATCATTTGTGGGCGCCCTTGATTCCGATGCCAGTACCATGGTGCTGGCGGTCAAGCCGCAACAGATGGAGCAGTTGGTTTCCACATTTCCTGCGCTGCCTGCCGAAATGCGAGTCATCAGCGTTGCGGCCGGTATTCCCACTGATCGGCTCTCATGCTGGTTGGGCGGTCACAGCAATATCGTCAGAGCCATGCCCAACACCCCGGCCCTCATTCAGCAGGGAGCGTCAGGGCTATATGCCATGCCGGCAGTTTCCCAGGAAGACCGCCTGAATGCGCAGTCCCTGATGAGGGCTGTGGGTTCGTCCGTGTGGGTGGAACAGGAGTGGGAACTGGATGTGGTCACGGCAGTGTCAGGAAGTGGGCCGGCTTATGTTTTCCTGTTGATGGAAGCCATGTGTAAGGCTGCCAGGGATCTTGGACTGGATGCGGGGGCAGCAGAAGCACTGGTACTGGATACGGTAAAAGGAGCTGCCTTGCTGGCAGGATTGCGTTCCGAATCGCCGGAGGCTCTGAGGAGACGAGTGACATCCCCTGGCGGAACCACGGAAGCGGCTGTCCGGGTCCTGATGGATGGACGTTGGCCGGAAATGCTGAATGAAGCCATTAGTGCGGCGGCGTGTCGTTCCCGCGAACTGGGGGCCATGACAGACTCGGGGGGCGCATGAACGGTCTGCTGGATACCCTCCTGGAAGCCGTGTTCGGCTTGCTCTCGTTTGCGGCTTTACTGCGCTTTCTCCTTCAGGTCACAGGTGCTCCCTGGAGAAATCCGGTCAGCGAATTTGCCGTGTCCTTGACCGAGTTTGCCCTGAAGCACATGCGCCGTTATCTCCGTTCCCGCACCATGGATTACTCCCCCCTGCTATGGGCATGGTTTCTGGAAGTCGTATTTCTTGTCCTGTCCATGATGTTGGTACAGGGGGTTCCGATCGTGGATATGCTCCAGTTTTTGCCATGGATACTGGTATCCAGCGTGATAGCCATGATGCGTCATGCGCTGTATTTGCTGATGGGAGCTGTTTTTTTACTGGCCGTACTGAGCTGGATCAATCCTTACAGTCCTGCCATGGCTGCAGTTGACGCTCTGACCAGACCTTTTCTTGTTCCCTTGAGACAGTTCATTCCATTGCTGGGAACAGTAGATTTGACGCCACTGGTTCTCATGGTCATTTTTCAGCTGACGCTGACCATTCTGGTGGGTGGTCTGGAAATGTTGGCCCAGAGGCTCATGTGATCACATGAACACCACGTCAAACTGTTCCTGGTTGGAATTGGCATCCGCCTGAAGGCTGATGGGTTTTCTGATGAAATAGCCCACATCGGCCAGAGCCTGGGATTCTTCATCCAGCAACAGGTCGATGACGCGTGGGTGAGCAATGACCCTGTATTCCCGGGCATCAAACTGTCGGGCAGCGCGCACGATTTCCCGAAGGATTTCATAGCAGACGGTTTGGGGCGTCTTGAGCATGGCACTGCCATGACAGCATGGGCAAGGTTCACAGAGGACGCGCGCCAGGCTTTCTCGAGTGCGCTTGCGCGTCAGTTCCACAAGACCAAGTGATGTGAATCCATTGACACTGATTCGGGTGCGATCCCTGGCAAGGGCTTTTTTGAGTTCTGTCAGAACCGCTTCCTTATGATCGTCATTGTCCATGTCAATGAAGTCGGCAATGATGATGCCGCCCAGATTTCTCAGGCGCATGTGCCTTGCGATGGCCTGGGCGGCTTCCAGGTTGGTTTTGAATACCGTGTCGTCAAAATTTCGTTCGCCGACAAATCCCCCTGTGTTGACGTCAATGGTGGTGAGAGCTTCGGTCTGGTCAATGATCAGGTAACCTCCGGATTTCAGGTTGACCCGACGAGCCAGGGCTTTTTCGATTTCATCCTCGACACCAAACAGGTCAAAGAGGGGTCGAGCCCCACCATAATGTTCCAGAACAGGCAGGGCCTGCGGGCAATAATGGTTGGCAAATTCGTGAAGCTTGTGAAAGTTTTCCCTGGAATCCACCAGCACTTGCTCCGTTTCCTCCGTTACAAAGTCACGGATGACGCGTTGGGCCAGATTGAGATCCTGGTACATGGGGCCAGGACAGGGAAGACTGTTTTTCGTGGCCAGAATGTCGGTCCATAATTGCGTCAGGTAGTGCAGGTCTTTCAGTAATTCCTGGTCGGATGTGGTTTCTGCCACTGTCCGGACAATAAAGCCGCCAGCCACATCGGGGGGAATGATTTTCTGGAAGCGCTCACGCAACAGTGATCGCTCTTCTTCGTTTTCTATGCGTTGTGATATGCCAATATGGCTTTCTTGTGGAAGGTACACCAGATATCGGCCGGCGATGCTGATCTGGGTGGAAAGTCGCGCACCTTTTGTTCCAATGGGATCCTTGATGACTTGCACCATCAGAGGTTGCCCTTCTGACAAAATCCTTTCGATGGGCAATGATGCCTGTTCCGAATCCCTGGGGGTCCAAATGTCCGCCACGTGAAGAAATGCAGCTCGCTCCAGACCCAGGTCCACAAAAGCGGATTGCATGCCAGGCAATACTCTGGCCACACGACCTGCATAGATATTTCCCACCAGACCCCTGGCTGAAGTGCGTTCCACATGAATTTCCTGTGGTACACCCAATTCCATGATGGCTACACGGGTTTCCTGTGGCGTGATATTGATCAGTATTTGGTTGTTCATGCATCACCTGACGCAAATAACATCAACAGTTCATCTGTTTCGTAAATGGGAAGACCCATGACGCCAGACGGGCTTCCGGATATTCGTCGGATAAAACGGGCTGCCATGCCCTGAATGGCATAACTGCCCGCTTTTCCTTCGTGTTCCCTTGTGGCCAGATATCGATCGATATCATGGGAAGACAAAGGCCTCATCCATACTTCAGTCATCGACAGGCGTCGGTGCCATGATTGCCCATCTGTCATGGCAATGGCGGTCAATACCTGGTGCGAACGGCCAGAAAGCAGGGAAAGCATGCGTGTGGCGTCCTCATCGTTCACGGGTTTGCCAAGTATGACATTATCCATGGCAATGGCAGTGTCTGCGGCCAGGATGGGCAGGACAGGAAGACCTGTATGCTGCAACCGGTTCCAACCAGCCTTGAGCTTGCTGTCAGCCAGTCGGGTCACATATGGATTGGGCATTTCATTGGGGGCAGGGGATTCATCTACAGACTCGGAACCATCTGCCGGCATCAGTATTTTGTGGGAAACACCCATCTGGTGAAGCAGTGTGCTTCGCCTTGGGCTGGAGGAGGCAAGATAAATCACGATGTCACTCACGATGATAGGGGTGGTTTTTAAGGATCATGGCAGCGCGATAAAGCTGTTCAGCAAGAATCATGCGGGCCAGTCCGTGTGGAAGCGTCATGCGTGACAGGGAAACTTGCGCGCGGGCTTTCTGTTTGATGCGGGAGGATAGTCCATCGGCGCTGCCAATGATGAAACAGGGGTCTATGCCCGTATTGGCAGAAAGTTCCAATGCCTTGGTTAGATCTGCCGTGGTCCATGACTGACCATGCTCATCCAGGGCATAGAGAGCGTGTTTTTCCGGTAGAAGGGAAAGAATGCGCGAGGATTCCATTTCAAGGAGCTGTTCTACGGGCCTTCCGGAAAGACGCGGTTCAGGTTTAAGCTCCACCAGTTGCACAGGCATGTCCCGAGGCATGCGCTTCAGATATTCATCCGAGGCATCACGCACCCAGGAAGGCATCCGGTGACCCATGGCAATGATGCGTGTTTTCAAGGGTGGTGCCTCACGAAGCCGAGTGTCTGGGTGACTGACGAACCGCTTCCCCCCAAAGTTCGGACAGATTGTAAAAATCACGGACAGCCGGTTGCATGATGTGTACAACGACTGAACCCAGATCTACGAGAATCCACTCTCCACTGCGTAACCCTTCTACACCCTGCGAGTCAACACCCCGTTCACGCAACCTGTCTTCCACATTACGGGCCAGTGCACGTGTTTGTCGCGTGGAATCGGCGCTGGCAATGACCAGGTAATCAAAAAGGGAAGTGAAGTGACGCACATCCAGCACTTCCACGTTTTTCGCCTTGATTTCTTCCAAAGCGCCCACTACAGCAGTTCTGACATTTTGTGAATCCATGCTATTCCTGAAGATAAAGTCTGTGAGCGTGGATGTATTCGAGCACGGGTCTGGGAATCAGCTGGGCTGCTTCTGTTGTTTCGGCATGCAGCACTGAACGGATCCTGCTGGCTGAAATGTCCATGGGCGGAATGTCCATCAGGACCACAGAGCCAGCGGGTGGATGGCACACCATGATTTCGGACAGGGAGGTCAGCCGGGTTTTCAGGAAGGGGTCCAGCGAGCGGGAATCCAGGATGTGTCCCGGTCGACAGGCGACTGCCAGATTAGTGTGGTCAAAGAGGTCCTTCCAGCGGTGCCATGTGGTCAGGTTCAGGAAGGCGTCCATGCCGAGGATCAACCAGATGGAATGATGTTTGCCCAGTTCGTTACGCAGTTCCTGAAGGGTTTCTACGGTGAAAGTGGGACGGTTCCGGCGAATTTCCCGGTCATCCACATCCAAACCTGGCGTTTCCCCGGCAGCCAGACGAACCATGGCCAGTCGATCAGAAGGACTGGCTTCTGGCGATCTTTGCCAAGGGGTGCCGGCCGGCAAAAAAATCACGCGATCAAGATTCAGGCGTTCTTTGGCTTCAAGGGCAAGGGCCAGATGACCAAGATGAACTGGGTCAAAGGTGCCTCCAAGAATTCCCGTGACGGCCAACGAAATCATCCGCCCCGGATCTGTCCGTTGCCCAGCACGATGAATTTTTGGCAGGTCAGGCCCTCCAGACCGACCGGGCCTCTGGCATGGAGTTTGTCGGTCGAGATGCCGATCTCGGCTCCCAGTCCATACTCGAAGCCATCTGCAAAGCGCGTGGACGCGTTGACCATGACGGAACTGGAATCCACTTCCCGGAGGAAGCGATTGGCATTGGCCCAGTCATTGGTGACGATGGCATCCGTATGGGCCGAGCCATACCGGGCGATGTGGTCCATGGCTTCATCCAAGGAAGAAACGATGCGCACGGACAGGATGGGAGCCAGATATTCTGTGTGCCAGTCTTCTTCGGTAGCCGGGTTCATGAACGGAACGAGTGCACGTGCGGCTTCATCTCCCCTCAGTTCCACACCTTTGTCATGATATATGGAACACAAGAGAGGGAGGGCGCGTGAGGCAATGGACTCATGCACCAGCAAGGTTTCCATGGTATTGCAGGTGCCATACCGTTGTGTTTTGGCGTTGACTGAAACCTTGATGGCCATGTCCAGGTCGGCACTGGCATCGATGAAGGTGTGACAAACCCCGTGAAGATGTTTGAGTACGGGGACACGTGCTTCCCGTGAAATGCGTTCAATGAGGCTTTTCCCCCCTCTGGGCACCACGACATCCACAAATTCGGACATGGACACCAGAAGCCCCACGGCCGTCCTGTCTGTGACATTCAATACTTGAATGACAGAAGCAGGCAATCCGGCACCCGACAAGCCTTCATGCAGGGCTCGTGCAATAAATTGATTGGAGCGCACGGATTCCGAGCCCCCTCGCAGGATGCAGGCATTGCCTGATTTAAGGCACAGCCCTGCTGCATCAGCCGTGACGTTGGGTCGGGATTCGTAAATAATGGCCACGACGCCCAGAGGTACCCGCATGCGTCCCACCTCAATGCCTGAGGGGCGCCGAACAAGGTCAGTCATTTCACCTATCGGATCAGGAAGTTCGGCGATCTGTTCGAGTCCCTGAGCCATGCTTTCAATGGAGGCGTCCGTGAGTGTCAACCGATCAAGGAACGCATCATCTTGTCCGGCAGACCGGGCACTGGACACATCCAGGGCATTGGCTGCCAGAAGGGCGGTTTTTTCCCGTCTGAGCGCGGTAGCAGCAATATGCAGCGCACTGTTTTTCTCAGCTGTGCTGGCTTTGGCGGCGTACCTTGATGCGGAACGGGCTTCTAAACCGATGGCCTGCAGATGGTTGTTTAATGTCTGGGGATCCATGGCAAATTCATTGAAACAAGGGAGAATAGTATCCGACTTGCTTGGTGCGAGCGCAAGACGATGAGGGTATGAAGCATCCTTTTCAAAGTGGGGCGGCCAGTAATTCCAGTGCGATGCCCAGCATCGCACTCCAGGGTGAACCCGGAACAACCCCCTTGATCATTCGGTCCACCTCTCCTGCCATGGCCAGTGCATTGCTGCATTGCTCATGGGATATCCGGGCAGCCAGGGATGTCAGTCCTTTCTGGTCCGAAGGCCGAATTCGAAATTCCTTCAGGACAGTGGCTGATGGAATCCCGGACTGTCGGGCAAGGGACAATTCATGTAACACCCTCAGTTTTTCGGTCAGGACCCAGAGAACAAGGGGGGCAGCCACTCCTTCATCTTCCAGGGAGCGCAGCACGCGCAGGAAGCGTGTTGCGTCCTGATTGAGCAGGGCAGTGACCAGATCGTCAGGCACATGGCGGGATACATCCAGGACAGCTTGACGTACTGCATCATCAGGAAGGAGACCCGGAGGGAACAGCAGACCCAGTTTGAGTATTTCCTGATGAGCGGCGAGCAGGTGTCCTTCCACATGTTCTACCAGAAACGCAAGGGTGTCCGGGTTGGCTTGTTGTTTTTGAAGCGCCAGGCGTTGGGCTATCCACCGGGGCAACTGATGGCGATGGACGGCCTCTGCATTAATCAGGTGGGTATTTTTGGATAGTGACTTGAACCACTGGCTTTGTCGCGTGGCGTAGTCCAGCGCGGGGAGCAGCACGAGCAGGATCAGGTCGGGATGTGACAACTGATGAATCGATTCCAGATGCCGTGCACCTTCTGTACCAGGCTTTCCGGAGGAGAGCCGCAACTCTACCCAAGACTTCTCGCTGAATAGCGAATTGCTTTTGCATGCCTGATACAGATGTCCCCAGTCAAAACCGCTTTCGACAGCAAGAATGGTTCTGTCGGAAAAGCCGGCTTCACGAGCTTGTGTCCTCAATGCCCCCATGGCTTCAAAAGCCAGGAGTGGCTCTTCGGCAATCACTGTATAGATGGGTTTTAGGCTATCAGACACTGGGGTTCTCCAGGGGGTCAGTGGCTGGAGTTGTTGCCTGCCGTGGCTGGGTTCAGCGTAGCGAGGCGGAAAATCATTTCCTGAACCAGTTGGCGTTCCATGTCCTTGTAAATGACATCCTGTTCGATTTGTTTTGCCAGAATTTGCACGTCGTTATAGTTGAAGACGCGTGATAATGACACGTGCGTGGGCGCTAGCAGTTCATTACCCATTCCATCAGTGGCACGAAAATTCATGCGTGCCAACAGCGTGTACTGAGATACGGAGCCTTGTGCGTTGAGCGTCAGGATTTGCTGTTGTTTCACGAGAGGAGAAATGTACAGCACCACATCGGCTTTTTCAGGGGCTGTCGCAATGGTCAACCCTTCTTCCTGTGTGAGGGCCTGCCTGATTTGTCTGGCCAGCCCGAGATCGGGTGGGCCGCTCAGATAGATAGAGTGAAAGGCGAGATGAGGTGCGCCCCTGAGCTGAAAACCACAACCAGCCAGGAACAGCACTAACAGGAGGGAAATGAACCGGAAGCAGCGGTTCATGCTCAAGTCACCACATTGACCAGACGTCCCGGCACAATGATGATTCGTTTCGCGGTCTGCCCTGCAAGGTGTTTTTCCACGATTGGATGCTGCAGGACCAGGGTTTCCAGCATTTCACGGGAAATGTCGGTGGACACCTGGAAATTTCCCCGCAGCTTGCCATTCACCTGCAGCATGAGGTCAATATGTTCCTGAGCCAGCGCGGATTCATCGGGTTCAGGCCATGAGGCATCCAGAATGGAAGGACCAAACCCCAGTTCTCTCCACAGAGTTTCGGCGAGATGGGGTGTGATGGGGGCCAGCAACCGGAGAAGAATGGACAGCCCTTCCTCAACCAGCGCATCGTTCGTGTCAGCCACCTTTTCCAGAGTGTTGAGGATCTTCATGGTGGCCGATGCCACCGTGTTGAATTGGTGGCGCCCCATGTCATAGTTGGCCTGTTTGACCAGGGAATGGACTTCCCTTCGGACATGAGGCATGGCCAGTTGTCGGGGTTGTCCTCCAGTGAGTTTGCGGGCTTTGTGCATGGCGGAAAAGGACCAGACCCGCCTGAGGAAACGGTAAGCACCTTGCACCCCTGAATCTGACCATTCCAGGGATTGTTCCGGAGGGCTGGTGAAAATCATGAAGAAACGTGCAGTATCCGCGCCGTAACGTTCGATGAGTGCCTGCGGGTCCACCGTATTGCCACGAGATTTGGACATCTTGGAGCCATCCTTCAGCACCATTCCCTGGGTCAGCAAGTGTGAGAATGGTTCGTCATGCTTCAGCAATCCTTCATCACGCATCAGTTTGTTGAAGAATCGGGCATACAACAGGTGCAGGATGGCGTGTTCGATTCCTCCCACGTACTGATCCACGGGTAGCCAGTAGTTGGCACGTTCGTCCAGCATGGCAGTGGACAAGTCATATGAGGCATACCGGGCAAAATACCAGGAGGATTCCACGAAGGTATCCAGCGTGTCGGTTTCCCTGAGAGCCGGTTGTCCACAGGTGGGGCAGGTCGTCTGGAAAAAGGAGGGGTCCTTCTTGATTGGGGAGCCTACATCGGTGAAAGAGACCTGTTCCGGAAGCAGTACGGGCAGATCTTTGTCGGGAACCGGGACATCGCCACAGGACTGGCAATGGATAATGGGAATGGGGCAGCCCCAGTAACGCTGGCGGGAGATGCCCCAGTCCCGTAGTCGGTAATTCACCTGGGGTTTCCCGCTATGCAAGGCCTGGAGGACGACAGCCATTTTTTCACGGGCTTCGGCGGAGGTTCGGCCTGAAAAATCTTCCGAGTCGAACAGCACGCCGTCATCGGTGAAGGCTTGGTTCAGCGGAAACTCCCGTGTTGCATCCACCGGGCGAACGACCTGCCGCACAGGCAGGCCATATTGTCTGGCAAAGGCGAAATCCCGCTCGTCATGGGCAGGAACGGCCATCACAGCCCCTTCCCCGTAGCTCATCAGCACGTAATTGGCGACCCAGATTGGCAACTCTTTGCCAGTCAGGGGGTGGATGGCTGTAAAGCCAGTATCCATACCTTTCTTTTCCATGGTGGAAAAGTCAGCCTCTGCCACTCCACCCTGCTGGCATTCATTCACGAACGCCTGAATGGACGGGCGTTGCCCGGCTGCCCGGGTAGCGAGGGGATGTTCTGCTGCAATGGCCAGGTAGGTCACGCCATACAGGGTGTCGGCACGGGTGGTGAACACATTGAGGGAGCCCGGTTGCCCGGTGAGAGAAAAGCTCACCAGTATGCCGGTGGAACGACCGATCCAGTTGCGTTGCATGGTCTTGACCTGTTCCGGCCAACCGGGAAGCTGGTCCAGTTCTTGTAGCAACTCATCAGCGTAGGCGGTGATGCGGAGGTAATACATAGGAATTTCACGTTTTTCCACCAGGGCGCCTGAACGCCAGCCACGGCCTTCGATCACCTGCTCGTTAGCCAGAACCGTTTGATCCACCGGATCCCAGTTGACCGTCCCGGTTTTTTTGTAAATCAGTCCTTTCTTGAACAGGCGTGTGAAAAGCCATTGTTCCCACTGGTAATATTCCGGACGGCAAGTGGCTATTTCGCGGCTCCAATCTATGGCCAACCCCAATGATTTCAACTGGGCCTTCATGGTTTCAATGTTCTGGTAGGTCCATTCGGCGGGCGCCACCTGATTTTTGAGGGCTGCATTTTCTGCAGGCAAGCCAAAAGCATCCCATCCCATGGGCTGCAGGACGTTAAAACCCTTCATTCGGTGACTACGCGCCAGAACGTCGCCAATGGTGTAATTGCGCACATGCCCCATGTGAAGCTTTCCCGAAGGATAGGGAAACATGGAGAGGCAATAGTATTTCGGGCGCCCCGAGTCTTCCTTGGCCTTGTAGGTGGCATTGAGCTCCCACTCGCGTTGCAGGTTTTCCTCGATGTGGGCGGGGGTGTACTGATCTTCCATGGGGAGTATGGGGTCAACTGAAAGGGAAATTATAGCGCGAACAGGCCAATTCGCCGGCATGCACCCGCTATAATGGGACGTTGGAGATTGGAATGGTCACATGCAAGTTTCTTTTCTGGATGGTCTGAACGACGAACAGCGGGCTGCGGTCACTTTACCTGCGCAACCTGCCCTTATTCTCGCAGGTGCCGGAAGCGGGAAAACCCGCGTCCTCACTACCCGAATGGCTTGGCTGATCCAGACCGGGCAAGTGTCGCCCCACGGTCTTTTGGCAGTCACCTTTACCAACAAGGCGGCCCGGGAGATGCTGACACGTCTTTCCTCCTTGTTGCCCATTAATACCCGTGGCATGTGGGTGGGGACTTTCCATGGTTTGTGCAATCGTCTCTTGCGTGCCCATGCGACAGAGGCCAGGTTGCCGTCATTGTTCCAGATTCTGGACAGTCAGGATCAATTGGGGCTCGTGAAGCGTGTCATGAAGTCCATCGGGTTGGACGAAGAGCGGTATCCCCCCAGGCAAATGCAATATTTCATCAATAGGAACAAGGAAGAAGGGCGACGTCCTGCCGAAGCGGACAGTTCAGACCAGATGGAGCATGACGTGTATCTGGCTTATGAAGTCCAGTGTCAAAGGGATGGGGTTGTGGATTTTGCCGAGTTGTTACTGCGTTCGGTGGAGTTGTTGCGCAGCAACGATCTGATTCGTGACCATTACCGGAACCGCTTCAAGCATGTGTTGGTGGATGAGTTTCAGGATACCAACCGGCTTCAGTACGCTTGGATGAAATTGCTGGTGGCGCCTGACAGTGCTGTTTTTGCAGTGGGAGACGATGATCAGTCCATCTACGGTTTCCGGGGGGCCGAAGTGGCTAACATGCGTTTGTTCCAGAAAGATTACGGCCTGAAGGACATCATTCGACTGGAACAGAATTATCGATCATTGGGGAATATTCTTGATGCGGCCAACGCCCTGATCCGCCATAACCAGGGCCGCATGGGCAAAAACCTCTGGACCCAGGCGGGAGCTGGCGAACCATTGCTGGTGTTTGAGGCTGACAGCGATGGGGACGAGGCGCGCTTCATGGTGGAACAGGCCCAATCGTTGCGTGGCGAGGGAGTTGCCTTTTCAGACATGGCAGTGTTGTACCGCTCAAACGCGCAGTCTCGCATCATGGAACATGCCCTGTTTCGCTCCGGAGTTCCTTATCGTGTGTACGGTGGCCAGCGTTTTTTTGAGCGCATGGAAATCAAGCATGCTTTAGCCTATTTGAGGCTTGCTGCCAATCAGGCCGATGACGGAGCCTTCCTTCGGGTGGTGAACTTCCCGCCACGCGGCATTGGGGCCAAGTCTCTTGAACACCTTCAGGAGCGGGCCCGGACTGCGGGTGGAAGCTTGTATGACGCCTCAAGCCACGTTACCCTGCCAGGGAAGGCGGGGGTCGGTTTGCGGGCGTTCCTGTCCTGCATTGACCGCTTGAGTGAAGCGGCCATTTCCGGGGCGGCCCTTCAGGATCTGGTCCTGTCTGTGTTGGACATGAGCGGACTGGTGGACCATTACCGTCAGGAACGGGAGGGGGCTGAACGTGTGGAGAACCTCGAAGAACTGGTGACGGCTGCAGCCCAGTTTACTCATGAGACGGAACTCGCCGACCTGCCTGCTTTTTTGTCTCATGCCAGTCTTGAGGCTGGCGAACACGAAGCCGCGGCAGAGGCGGACGCCCTCCAGTTGATGACCGTGCATTCGGCCAAGGGTCTGGAATTTCACACGGTTTTTGTCTGCGGGCTGGAAGAAGGTCTGTTTCCTCACGAAAACGCCATGTCCGAAGAAGATGGATTGGAGGAAGAACGTCGCCTGATGTATGTGGCGGTGACGCGTGCAAGGCAACGTTTGTACCTTACTCGGGCAGGGCAACGCATGTTGCATGGACAGATCCGATACGGTTTGAGGTCCAGGTTTGTGGATGAAATCCCGGCAACCTTATGTCGTTGGCTATCGGCAACAGCGCCCAGAATGAGGGATGGTCAGCATCGGGAAGTTTCCGGGCTGGAAATGTGGGGAAAAGTGCCAACCCGCCCGACGGAACATGTTTCCAGCATGCCTTTCGGGATTGGGCAGCAAGTCAGGCATGAGCGGTTTGGTCTGGGCATGGTCATGAAATGGGAAGGCAGTGGCCAGGATGCCAGAATCCAGGTCAACTTCAGGGATGTTGGTGTGAAGTGGCTGGCACTGTCATTTGCCAAGCTGATGCCTGCCTGATATCTGTTAGAATTTGCAGGAAAAGTCTCGAGTATCGAGGCCGGAAAAAGCGAAACAGGATGTTCATCATGAAAAAAAGCATGTTGGTGGGCCTGTTGCTGGTCTGCTCATCAGGAGCTTCCTGGGCTATGGGTGGGGATATCCAGAAAGGTCAGGCCGTTGCGGGTTCCATTTGCATGGCTTGCCATGGCATTGACGGCATCAGTCCCATCCCGACGCAACCTCATCTTGCGGCGCAGATTCCCGAATACATTGAAAAGCAGTTGCACGATATGAAATCAGTCAACGGGGCTCCTCCCGAAAGGAACAACCCGGTCATGTCAGGCATTGTCATGATGCTCAGTGATGATGACATGCGCAATGTGGCTGCCTGGTATGCCAGTCGTCCTCCCAAAATATTCCAGACCATCACTCCGGAGCATGTGCCGGTGGGTGAATCCCTGTGGCGTGCAGGAGACAAAGACAGGGGAGTGCCTGCCTGTGCCGGTTGTCATGGTCCGACAGGGAGCGGTATCCCTGTCCGCTATCCACGTTTGTCCGGCCAGTATCAACAATATACGGAAACGCAACTACTGAATTTTCGAAACGGGACGCGACATAATGATCCAGCTGGCGTCATGAGGAGTATTGCAGGACGTCTGAGTGTTGACGAGATCAAGGCATTGGCTGACTTTACGGCAGGACTTCATTAATATGCAGAATCGGATGTTGGGTTACATGGCACTGCTGGTATGGGGTGTGGCAGCACTTTTTCTGGTGGGGAAAGCGCCTTATGGTCTGAGTGAAGGGGCGGCGAAGGCACTTGTTCTGGACTGGTCCATTGGTGACCAGATAGCCAGTTCCGTGGTCACGCTGGGCATTCCCGACATGCGGGCCTTACTCTGGTTACCACTGGGTTTTTTATGGCCTGGACAGCTTTTTGCAGCCAAGGTGTTTCTCGTGATTTTGCTGGCCTTGACGGCTCGAGGACTGTATCTCTGGCGAAAATCGCAAGGTCAGGAAGAAGCTGCCCTTTTGGCAACGGGTCTTATGTTGATTGCCCCGCTGACCTTGCAGCAACTGGATAGCCTGTCGGTCGGAATTCCATTGGTGATGCTGTTTGTGCTCGGTGCCTGGATGGACCGGGAATATCGCAAATCGCCCAAGCCGTTTGGCGGCATGTATTTCGGTCAAATGGTGGTATGTGCCTTTTCCTTCAGCCTGCATCCGGCTGGTTTGGCTTACCCGTTGAGCTTGTTGTGGTTCTGGAAAAAAAATCCGGTCAGTGCGCTCCAGCAAAAGTATTTTTATGTGGGAGTGGCAGTATCAGTGCTATTGAGCATTGCCATCTGGCAAGGTTGGCATGGAGTGAGTATCTGGAAGGGTGAGATCGCTCCAGCGGCCGGAGTCCTGTTTGGACCCGAGCTTGAATCTTCTGCAGCCAGTGTTTGGGCTGCAGCATTCATGTTTACCCTTACCTTGATCGTGTTGTTCCGGGCGCGGATGCCTGATGCCTTCATGAATGACCTGTTGGGCCGAACGCTCATGCTGGCAACGGTATTGGGTGCTGTCATTCTGGATAATGCATGGGGATTTCTAGTACTTGTCATGGTACTGTACGGGGGGTTGCCGATACTGCTTAAACCCCGTGTCTGGTTTATGGGCAAGTCTTTTCTTGTGCAGCGAGGGTGGCTGTGGGTACTCATGTTCCTGGTGTGTCTGATATTTACGCAGGGTGATCGTGCCCGGTATGACCAGACAAAAAATCACCTGCTGTCTCTTCAGGACCAGCTGATCGAGACTTTTGCACAGAATGTGGAGGCGCTCAGGAGCACGGCGAAGGAAGAGGAGGCAACTGCCCTGCGCATACGGGTCGCCAGTCAGTGGCCAGCCAGAACCATGATAGCGTGCCGATGTGATGCATTGCCTTTACCCCCTGCCGCCAAGGATGCCAAGGGGCAGTTGGCCATGATGAAAGGACTGACTCACGTTGTACTCAATCCAAGGGATGAAACCAATATTGCACTGGTGCAAAATCTGTCGCAATTGGGTTCTGAAGTGGAAACTGTTTCACTGCAGCCTGCAGGAGTCATATTGAAAATTCGTGCGCCGATACTGGCGCCACTTCCCCAGAAACCTGCCGAGCCCTCAGGTCCGCCTTCGGCAAATAATCTGGTCAAATGAAATGAACTTCCAACCAAGGGAATTGTTGCTCTACGGAATGGTTGCGTTTTCTTCACTGGTCATGACAGCTTACACAGTGCACATGATGGTGGGCGGTATTGTCAGCGAAGCAACGGAACATCTCATCATGGTGGGTGCGTGTCTCGTGGTCTTTCTGGCCATTGTGTTCATGGCGTGGGACGTTACCAGGAGGCGACGAGGCAGGTAGGTCTGAAACACTGACCAATCCTGCCCTTCGGGTTTTTCTCAGGGTGAGGATTTCAGGGTATTTTGCAGAGCCTGAAAATCCCTTTCCAGGGCGAACTGTCCCTTGTGAAAAATGAACTGAAGCTTTTGACCATTGCTGCCCAGACCAGTCAGGCCGAAAGTACGGCCAGACACATCTTTGTGAAACTTGATATCCTTCAGCAATTCGATGAGCTGTCCATTGCGCTGAGAAATGGCAACTCGCCCCTGATCCACCTCCAGGGCAACAGGCGAACTGCCTAACCACATGAGGCGTGTTTTGAGAATGCGGTTTGCGCCTGCAATCAAAAAGAAGGTACCCAGAAAAACCATCAAGTAAGCAAGGTCAGGGTTACTCTGGTACCAGGAGTATGCAGCAATCGTGAACAAGGCGGATACTGTGGGCGCATAAAGCAACAGATCCCACACCATTCCGCGCCGGTCCTGTTTCAATTCATAACGAGCATTTTTTGGAGAGGCCATGACAGAGTCTAGTTGGAGGCTTGTGCCTGGTTTTTGGGCAGTACGTCTCGAATGGCCGTTTCCATTTCCGGATACAGCATGGGTCCAGGTTGCTGGTAGCGGACAATCCCCTTACTGTCGATCACGAATGTCCATGGATCACCCATGACTCGGTAGGCTTTGAAGGCCTCGGGATTTTCGTACTGATCCATGTGCAGAAAAAGGACTTGGGACTGGTACTTGTCCAGCAGGGCTTTGGTGATCTGCAATTGGCGGTCACAAACGGAACAGTGCCCTGGGGTCGCAAACTCCAGCAAAATGGGTTTTCCTGTGGCCAGAGCCTTGTCGAGCGAATATTGGTACATGCGTTCATCAGGCTGGCGGTAGGTGGTGATTCGGCTCAGGTCACCGCCCACGTCTGCGAGCGTTTTTGTGGGCAGCCTGGGGGCCACCGCACCTTTCTGAAGACCTCCTGATTGGCTTTGGTCACAACCGGTCAGCAATGTGGAGACCAGAGCAGTAAGACAGAGAAAACGAATGCTTGCGGCAGTCGGGTTCATGATGGTTCGGCCCCCTTTTTGCCCGTTTTAAAAATGTTGTAACCCCAGATGATGTTGGCCAGAAGGACCAGCATGCCAAAGAATCCCACCCCAGCCATTAGATGGGTCACGGTGTGTTCGATTTCAGGGCCTGGATCATAGCCGCCGATGGAACCGGCAGTGGAAAACAGAACCACCATGCCCATTAGTCCAATGTTGTGCATCCAGAAATGAACCTTGACCAGCTTCATGCTATAGATTGGGCGATTGACCAGACGCGGAACAAAGTAGTAGATAGCGCCAAAAATGGCCATTTCGACCCAGCCCAGCAGGTTGATGTGGCCGTGTGCAAGAAGGATGAGGTGTCCATGGGGGGCTGAATCCACGAACATGCGAAATGCTGGAATGCCTCCCATCAATGCGCCCCATGAAAAGCCAATGATGGCATAGGTGATGCAGGCGTAAACGAACAACAGGGTGAACGTGGTGTATTCAGGATCGTTGATTTTGGGGTTAAGTGAAGAAGACGTATCCATTTTCAGATCTCTATTTTGCATTCGGTGCAGAGGGGGTTGCCGTGGCTGGAGCAGCGGTACCTTGCTGCTGTGAAGGCTCTTCTAGACGGATATCACGCCTGTCCGCCTTCCACTCCTCAGGAGCCCAGATCTTGACCATTTCATCAATGAAACCAGAGCCGCCAGGAGGTGGGGCTTCTGCATCGGGCGATCCCTGAATGGCTTTCAACTCAGACAGGAAGACTGCCATGGCATGCAGTTCCGAGTCAGGGAGGCCGGCAACGTACTTCGCCTCTTTGTTGGGACCATGGTCAAATGTTTTGGTTTCATAATTTTTTTCAGGGTTTTTCAGAAAGCTATAAATTTGGTCAAGGGTTTTTCTTGAGCCAATGCCGTCCAGGCTGACACCGTTATTGGTGCCATTGCGCACGGCCCGGTGGCAGTCGGTACAACCGCGTTCACGGAACAACTCAGACCCTCGTTTTCCTTCGGGGGTGAAGTCAAACGAAGTGGTTACGGGGTACATGGGGCGATTGAGGTGAGAGCGGTACACTTCCAACATCACAAAGCTGAGTATTGCAAAAACGGCGATCAAGGCAAAAATGCCAAAAAGAATTTTTTCACCAAAACGCATTCGGTTCGAACCCATGACTCAAATCTCCAGCTGCGAATCCTCTATGTAAACAAAAACCCGCACCCTTTTGCAAGGGGTGCGGGTTTCTTTATGTTACAACGACTGATGTTAACTTGCTTGACAACTTAAAAAAATGGCACCACTTATCGGGTGGTCTCGGGAACAAGGCCATTTCCTGGGGTTTCACGAGGAGCCCAAGCCAGATAGGCTGCCACGTTGATGATGTCGTCATCCGTCAGGTTCTTGGCAATGGCGCGCATCATGCCGTAGGGATCATTTGCACGGCTCTGGTCACGCCAGTTATGCAGCTGATTGACCAGATAGGTGTACTTTTGCTGCCCAATAACCGGGAAAACAGGGGCAGCACCGCGACCGTTGTAACCGTGGCAGGACTGGCATGCGGAAACTTTTCCGGAGATGCCGTACAAGGCAATGGCTTCTCCCTTGTAGCGTTCACCCACAGGTTGGCCGCCGGCCTTGATACCAGCAAGATCTGAAAGATCAGGCTTGGTGTTCAGCGAATTTACGTAAGCAGACAGATCGCGCCGGTCCTGAGGCGACAGTTGTTGGGCAAACAGGGGCATGACGGCACCAGGGCCAGAAGGCGTACGACGGCCCTCAGCGAGGTCGGTCAACTGTTTGACAATGTAAGGGTAGCCAAGATTGGCCAAACGGGGTGCCCCCATGGCTTCAGTCCCCCAGCCGTTTTCTCCGTGACAGGTCATGCAAGGAGGGGCAACTCCCTTGCCTTCCGTGAAGATTTTCTTGCCGTTGGCCACGTCACCGTTCATGGCACCTTCTTCAGCGCTTGCAACACCGCTGAAAAGCGTGGCCGCCATGGCCAACCCCATTGAAAACTTGATCATCGACTTACGCATTTACCCCCTCCAGATTGGCTGCTTTTGTATAAAAGTACTGCGCCACATGTTTGGAACTTGCTGTTTTAGCGTACTGGAGCCGTCAACCATTCCAGCAACGCCTCCCTGATACTACTGGATGCGGTCTAAAAGAGAGTTGGGCAACCTCTCGATGCCGCAATTCGCACGTAGTCTATCACGGGCATTTCCGGAACATCAATTCCCGCGAGTAAAAATTGGTACGGGTTTTGGGTGAAAAAGTTTTGCAGTGGAACGTGCACAACGTTTGACAATCCCAAGAAAGAGGTGTTACGCTCAATTTCACGATCGGCGATACAAAACAGCAATGCGCCGGTCCGGTTGTTTCCCATGCAGGCACGGGCTTCAGCCTAACAATAAAACTGTAGAAAGGTGTTTTTAATCATCCATCTGGAGGGGGTTAAAATGGAAGACAACATCAAGCAATCTCGTCGGCAACTGCTGAAGATGGGCACCATCGCCATCGTGGCAGCTCCGATGGTCGGTTTCACGACCACGGCTTCAGCACATCAGAACACCGCTGTGCGTGCCGCTCTCAAGTTCCAAGACCATCCCAATGGGGATAAGCATTGCGCAGTTTGCATGAACTTCATCCCTAACAAAGACAAGCCTAATGATCCGGGCCACGTACATGGTTGCAAACTGTACCCCGGCGACGATGAGATTTGCCCGAACTGCTATTGCAACGGGTTCGTGCACAAGCCCTAAATCGCGAAGATCAGTTAGCGTTTTGTGAGGGTGCCCTTTCGAGGGCGCCTTCACTTTTTCCTCTGTGTAAAGTCGGTTAAGCCTTCAGGCATATTTGGCCTGGGGGTTTTTTCTCTCGGTGCCGTGTGCGGTTTTGGTGCGAGGTGGGCTTTATTCGTTCCGTTGGTCCAACAGTGGGCTGCGGGAGAGGTTTTCGTTTCGCGAATCACAACGACTGGCATCAACACAAGAGTGACGATGCGGGACAACACGTGCCGCTGAGCCATGAACGGCTTCGGCGATGGCTGAATTTTGACGAGCGAGTGTGCTGATGAATTCTTGCATGAAGAAAGTCTTTTGGGCTGCAGCGTTCTGGTTGCTCTGTGGAGTGACCGCTGCAGAACCTTTTGTTTCGGGCGGTCCCATCGGTTCGCAAACCTGGGACGGATATTTTGCCCAGGGGCCGGTGGTGGATCAGCCTATCGAGTTTCCTCACAACACTCATGCCGGAAGAATGCAGATCAACTGCATGTACTGCCATACGGGAGCCCGGCGTAGCAACGTGTCCGCCATTCCGAGGCTGGATAAGTGCATGGGATGTCACAATTTGTTGGAAGAGGTCAAGGACCGGCCAAGAATCAAGAGGTTGTTCTGGTACTGGGAGCATAAGCAGGCGATTCCCTGGAAAAAAGTGCACGACTTGCCGGATTTTGTGCGGTTCAACCATGAGCGTCATATCCAGCGCTTCTACTTCAAACAGCATCGGCCCGTCAGGGAAGTATGCGGTTATTGTCACGGAGACATTGCTTCCATGACTGTGGCGCGCCGAGTCAAGGCATTGTCCATGGGGTGGTGTATCGATTGTCACATGAAGGATCACAAGGTCAGTGCAACCAGCACCGAGACCATTCATGGTCCGCATGATTGCTGGATGTGCCACAAGTGAAGCACGGGCCCGATGGACAGGTTAAGGGGGGGGTATGAATAGTAATATTTTGAATCGTCGGGACTTTTTGAAAGTTCTCGGAATCAGTGGGGCGGCAGCGACTTTGGCTGGATGTGGCAATACGGCTATCGAGTCCGGAGTGGAATTGGTGGAGTCGTATGTCCATCCCCAGGACTTTGTGGTTCCTGGCATACAGGTGTACTACGCCTCTACTTGCACACAGTGCGGATCTGGTTGCGGTATCACTGGCCGTGTGCGCGAAGGTCGCATTCTCAAGCTGGAAGGAAATCCTGTATCGCAAATCAGCAAGGGAAAGATTTGCGGTCTGGGTCAGGCGGCCGTTCAAGTGCAGTACAACCCGGATCGTCTGGTTCAGCCCATGATGCGAGATGGTGGTGGACTGATCCCGGTGACTTGGGAAAAAGCCATGGCGGCACTGAAAGATCACCTGGGCCCAGCTTCCGGCTTGACAGGCGACCAGGTGGCGTTTTTGACTGGTCCCATTAGCGGGCACCAAAAGGCGTTGGTGGAAAACTTCCTGGACAGCTTCGGTTCCGCGCACCATGTGGTATACGATCCGCTCTCGGGCAAGGTGGGTCGCGATGCGTACCAGGCGGTTTATTCATCCGATCAGCCGCTCTATGACATTGCCAAAGCCCGGCTCATTTTGTCCTTCGGGAACGATTTCCTTGGGACAGGCCCATCCCCTGTCTACATGGCAGGTCAATATGCTCAGTTTCGCAAGGCGCCACGTGGGACATTGGTTCAGATAGAACCCAGGATGACACTGACTGGTGCCAATGCAGATCGCTGGTATCCCATTCGACCGGGCACGGAAGGGGTTTTTGCCCTGGGGTTGGCCAACAAGCTGATTGAGCATGAGGAATACGCCAATTCAGTGCCGCCTGAAATTGCAGCAGCCCTGAAGGCTTATGACAAGGACACGGTCAGCCGCATTACGGGTGTTCATGCGGATGTCATCCCGCATCTTGCTGGCATGCTGTGGGAAAAAACCCCGAGCCTCATCCTTTCCGGGGCTTCCGTAGAGGGCCATGTCCATGGTTATGACAACAGCATGGCCGTACATTTGTTGAACCTGATCTTAAGTAACCGGGGCAAGACTGTCCTGGGGCAGCCTGATAATCCCTTTCCTCAGCTGAAGGTGGAGAGAGGTTCTTATGCTTCGCTTACCTCGCTCAATCAGGATATGTCTGCAGGCAAGTACAAGGTGCTGATGGTCATGGGCTCCAACCCCGTCTACACCGCGCCGTCATTTATTCCTGTTGCCTCCAACCTCAGCAAGGTGCCTTTCAAGGTGGCTTTCGTCAACCAGATGGACGAAACGGCTGAACAATGCGATCTCGTGCTTCCCATGTTGTCCGGGCTGGAGGATTTTGGGACTCATATGCCCGACTACCAGCCAGCCGGGGTGGAGTTCATGATCCAGCAACCCCTCATGGAAAAACTGCATCCTGAAACCAGAAGCTTTGGAGATGTCCTTCTGGATATGATGAAGTTGAGGCAGTCTGCCGAATACAAGGATTTCCCTGACTACTACGCTTATC
>JAJZEL010000112.1:1074-22349 GCA_021828575.1 Pseudomonadota bacterium | reverse complement strand
CTCAGGGGAATGCCCAATAGCCTGCATAGGGTTTTCCTTCCGGACGCCTGGCCAGCAGATAACGCCCTACCCTGTCCAGCAGCACGGCAGCCACCACGGAAGTCACTTTCATGGAAACAAGGCTCAAGGAGCCGACCGGCCGATCCAGTCGCGCGCAAAATGCCAGGCAGACCGGCCACTTCGCGAACTGCGCGACAAGGCCCATTGAAGGGCTTCCCTGCGAAAAAGCTCCGGATCGCCCTGCTGGCCACCCAGTACATTCACCCAATGGGCAGCAATGGTCAGATAGTCTTCCTGATCAAAGGAATAAAACGAGATCCAGAGACCAAATCGGTCAGAAAGGGATATTTTTTCCTCGGTACTTTCTCCGGGATGGATTTCACCGTTTTCGTGTCGCGCCTCCAGATTTTCTGACAGGAATTCGGGCATGAGGTGCCTGCGATTGCTCGTGGCATACACCAGGAGATTGTCGGAAGGCGCCGCCACGGAACCTTCCAGCAGGGATTTCAGCGCCTTGTAACCAGACTCCCCTGCCTCGAAGGACAGGTCATCGCAAAACAGGATGAAACGCTCCGGGCGCCCTGTGACCATTTCAAGCAGTTCCGGAAGATCCACCAGATGGTCGCGGTCCATTTCCAGCAACCGCAAACCCTGACTGGCAAATTCCGTCAGCTGTGCCTTGACCAGGGAAGACTTTCCCGTGCCACGGGCACCCGTCAGCAGTACGTTATTGGCGGGCTTGCCCTGCACAAAACGCCGAGTGTTTTCAGTGACCCGATCCCGCTGTTCCTCCATGGCCTGCAAGTCGCTCAAACGAACAGCATGGGGTTTCAGGATGGCATGCAAGCCGCCCGAACGCCACCGCCAGGCCACAGCAGCATCCCAGTCAGGAGCCACTGCAGGACAGGGTAACAGCATTTCCAGGCGCTTCAGTACCCCCTCCAACCGGGCAATCAATGTGTCAGGAGAGGATTCCGTCATGACTCAACTGCGGTAATCGGCATTGATGCGCACGTAATCGTAGGACAGGTCGCACGTCCAGACGGTCGTACTGGCCTGTCCACGCCCCAGCACCACGCGGATGGTAATGTCCTTCTGCTTCATGACTTCTTGCCCCGCGGCTTCTTCATAGGACTGGGCGCGCCCTCCGTGCTCGGACACCAATACATGGTCAAGGTACAGCTTCAGTTTTTCCACCTGAAGGTCATCTATACCGGCATAGCCTACGGCTGCCAATATCCGGCCCAGATTGGGGTCGGAGGCAAAAAATGCCGTCTTGACCAGAGGAGAGCGGGCAATGGCGTAAGCCACTTTCTGACATTCCGACTCGTCGCGGCCTTCCTCCACACGCACGGTGATGAATTTGGTGGCACCTTCTCCATCCCTGACGATGGCTTGGGCCAGAGCGATGGAAACCTCAAACAGGGCGTCTCGCAATTCGGCATATCCCGGCGAGGCATTGCTCGTGATTTCGGGATGCCCTGCCTGACCAGTGGCCACGATCAGGAAAGAATCATTGGTGGAGGTGTCTCCATCCACCGTGATGCGATTGAAGGACAAGTCTGCAGCCTCCGCCGTGAGTTTTTGCAGCACGGCAGCGTCCACGACGGCATCCGTCGCCACAAAACCCAGCATAGTGGCCATATTGGGGTGAATCATGCCGGACCCCTTGGCGATTCCTGTAACGGTTACGGTTCTCCCCGCCAACGAGATCTGCCGTGAAGCCAGCTTGGGTACGAGGTCGGTGGTCATGATGGCCTGAGCCGCTTCCTGCCAACAGTCGCCGGACAAGGCAGCATGGGCTGGAGCAATGCCTGCCAGCAAGCGATCCATGGGGAGGCGCTCGAGTATCACACCCGTGGAAAACGGCAGCACACTCTGGAAAGCAATGCCCAGTTGCGTCGCCACGGCATGGCAAGTGGCACGAGCGTCCATCAGGCCACCTTCCCCGGTTCCTGCGTTGGCGCATCCCGTGTTGATGACCAGCGCCCGCGGTGTTCCCTGTGCCAGATGTTCACGACACACCTGCACCGGAGCCGCGCAAAACCGGTTACGGGTAAAGACGGCACCCACCCTTGTATGAGGAGCCAAAACCATCAGCAGCAGGTCCAATCGTTCCTTTTTCCGAATGCCGGCAGCCACGGGCCCCAACTGTACGCCTGGAACGGGATGCCAATGGTGTCCTTCCGTCATGAATGCGCCTCCATCAACCCAGTTTGCCGTGACAATGCTTGTATTTCTTGCCCGAGCCACAGGGACAGGGATCGTTGCGTCCCACCTTGGGCACACGACGGGTTTCGCCCTGCGTGACCGGAGAAGACTCTTCCGGCTGTCCGGCCAGCGCCGCCTCATAGTCGGCATGGTGATACTGGACCTGCTGTGGCATCGTATCTTCTTCCATCTCTTCCAGTGCCGTGGCGTGCTGAACCTCCACGATACAGAGCTGGCGAGTCACCTGCCGACGAATGTCTTCCAGCATGACTCCGAAAAGTTCGAAAGCCTCTCGCTTGTATTCTTGCTGGGGGTTTTTCTGGGCATAACCCCGCAGGTGGATGCCCTGGCGCAGATGATCGAGAGCCGCCAAGTGTTCCCGCCAATGACTGTCAATGGAATGAAGCATGACCGAACGTTCATAAAGATGCCACTGTTGCGTGTCCACTGAAGCAAACTTCGCCTGGTACTGCGCGGTGGCCATTTCCCGGATCTGCTTCAGCAAGTCGTCTTCGCTCAGTTCGGGTTGTTCCGTCATCCATTGGCTCACCGGACAGTCCAGGCGGTATTCGGCCCCAAGCACACGCGTCAGGCCATCCAGGTCCCAATCTTCCTCCGGCGCCTCCTCAGGTATGGTCATGCGCATTTCGGATTCCAGTACATCATTGCGCATGGCCAGGATGGTGTCGGAAATGTCCTGGCTCTGAAGAAGTTCGTTGCGTTGTCCGTAGATGACCTTGCGCTGGTCGTTCGCCACATCGTCGTATTCCAGCAGATGCTTGCGCATGTCAAAATTTCGCGCCTCAACCTTGCGTTGGGCATTCTCAATGGCACGGGTGACCCACGGATGTTCGATGGCTTCGCCTTCCGGCATCTTGAGACGGTCCATGATGGCCGCCACCCGATCGGAAGCAAAAATCTTCAACAGGGGATCCTCGAGAGACAGGTAGAAACGGCTGGATCCTGGATCACCCTGACGCCCCGCACGACCCCGCAACTGGTTGTCAATCCGGCGCGATTCGTGGCGTTCGGAGCCGATGATGTGCAACCCACCTGCCTCCAGCACCTGCTGATGGCGTTTTTCCCATTGGGAACGGATGTCCTGCACCCGTTGCTGGCGGGTCGCCTCATCCAGCGATTCGTCCTGCTCGACGGCCTGGATTTCGGGGTCGGGGTTGCCACCCAGAATAATGTCGGTACCCCGACCCGCCATGTTGGTGGCAATGGTGATGATGCTCGGCCTGCCTGCCTGGGCCACGATTTCCGCCTCCCGCTCGTGGTGCTTGGCATTGAGCACCTGGTGGGGAAGGTTGACCTGTTGCAGCAAATGGGACAGGAGTTCGGAGTTTTCAATGGACGTGGTCCCCACCAGCACGGGCTGTCCGCGCTGGTGACATTGCTGCACATCCGCAATGACGGCGTTGAATTTTTCTCTTGCACTCCGGTATACCTGATCCATCTGGTCCTTGCGAACCATGGGACGGTGCGGGGGAATCAGAACGGTTTCCAGGCCATAGATGTGCTGAAATTCGAACGCTTCCGTATCCGCCGTTCCTGTCATGCCTGCCAGCTTGGAATACAGGCGGAAATAGTTCTGAAAAGTGATGGAGGCCAGCGTCTGGGACTCGTTGCGAACGCCCACACCTTCCTTGGCTTCAACGGCCTGATGAATGCCTTCCGACCAGCGACGCCCGCGCATCATGCGTCCGGTGAACTCGTCCACGATCACCACTTCGCCGTTCTGCACCACATAATGCTGGTCACGATGATACAGGGCATGCGCCCTTAATCCGGCATACACGTGATGCATGAGCAGGATGTTCGAAGGATCATAAAGGCTGGCGCCTGGCGCCAGCAATCCGGCCTCGAGCAACAGGTTTTCCGCATGCTCGTGCCCTGCTTCAGAAAGAATGACCTGGTGGGCCTTGCGATCCACAAAGAAGTCACCCTCCCCCTGCTCCGTGGCCTGGGGGTTCAGGTGGCCAATCAGTACATTCACCTGTCTGTAAAGTTCAGTGTTGTCCTCAGCCTGGCCGGAAATGATCAACGGAGTCCTGGCCTCGTCGATCAGAATGGAGTCCACCTCATCCACGATGGCAAAGTGGAGGCCACGCTGCACGCGATCCTCGAAACGGGTGACCATGTTGTCCCGCAGATAATCAAATCCGAACTCGTTGTTGGTGCCGTAGGTGATGTCCGAGGCATAGGCCTGGACTTTTTCCTCATGCTCCATCTGCGACAGGTTGATGCCCACGGAAAGACCGAGAAATCGGTGTATGCGCCCCATCCACTCGGCATCCCGCCTGGCCAGGTAATCATTGACCGTCACCACATGGACCCCTTTGCCGGACAGGGCATTCAGATAAGCAGGCAAGGTGGACACCAGTGTTTTGCCTTCTCCTGTCCGCATTTCCGATATCTTGCCGTGGTGCAATGCCATGCCACCAATCAGTTGCACGTCAAAATGACGCATGCCCAGCACACGACGGCCTGCCTCGCGGACCACCGCAAATGCTTCGGGCAGCAGGTCATCCAGTGCTTCGCCCTGTTCGAGACGATTGCGGAATTCCGTCGTCCTGCCCTGAAGCGCCTGATCGTCCAGTGCCTTGACGGATGGTTCCAGACTATTGATCCTCTCCACCGTCTTGCGGTACTGTCTGAGAAGCCGCTCATTGCGACTGCCAAAAATCTTTTTGAGAATGTGGGTGAACATGAGTGGGGACGCCAAGAGGCAAATAGCGGGATTCTACCCGAACAGTCACCGTCTCGGTGACCTCCTGCGCAGCCCAGGTCCTCTGGAGACCCTGGGCCGACAATCCGAACAACTGCGCATCCTGCAAGGTACCTGGGAATCCATCGTGCCCAGTCCTCTGGCCCAGGGAACAAAGGTCATGTCACTGGACGGGCCCACCCTGGTAGTCATGACGGAACACGGGGGGCTGGCCGCCAAACTGCGCCAGATGACCCCCTCTCTGCTGAAACTCCTGGAAGCAAAGGGACTGGTTCTGGAGGCCATTGCCGTCAAGGTGCTTCCCCCGTTACCCAAAGAACCGGTGCCGCCCTCCCGCGATGGCCAGCCCCTTTCTGAAGATACCCTCGACCAGTTTGAGCAACTGTACAGGCAAACCGAGCCTTCCCGCCTGAAAGATGCCCTAGGAAAACTGCTGGAGTCGCGTGGCAGAAAAATCGCCTGAGCCGCCTCCTGCTCAAAAGGCAGGCTGGGTTTGCGGCAGAGGCTCAATAAACGAAGACGGCAGGGGGTCCTTGTCAGTGAACGTGACGAAACGCCAGGCGGTCTTGTCTTCAAGCAGGGCACGGGCAGCCACATTGTTGAGGGCATGCCCGGACTTGTGGCCCAGGAATGAACCAATCAGCGGATGCCCCAGAAGATAGAGATCTCCCAGTGCATCCAGTATCTTGTGCCGCAGAAACTCGTCAGTAAAACGCAATCCATCTGCGTTCAGCACCCGAAACTCATCCATCACGATGGCATTTTCCAAGCTTCCTCCCAGCGCCAATCCCTGGTTGCGAAGCATTTCCACCTCCTGGGTAAACCCGAATGTACGGGCTCTGGCCACTTCCTTCACATAGGAGGTGTCGGCAAAATCCACTGTAACGGACGACCCCATTTTCTCAAAAGCCGGATGCCTGAACTGGCCTTCGTAAGTCACCTTGAATCCTTCATGGGGTTCAAAACGGGCACGCTTGTCACCCTGCGTGACTTCCAGTGGTCGAAGCACACGAATGTAACGCTTGGATGCGGCCTGCTCCACCAGACCGACGGACTGGATGAGAAACACGAAAGGTCCAGAACTCCCATCCAAAATGGGCACTTCTGCTCCTGAAACGTCCACGATGGCATTGTCCACCCCCAACCCCGAAAAAGCCGACATGAGGTGTTCGATGGTGCCCACGCGAGCAGCGCCCGCTTCGATCACTGTGGACATCCGGGTGTCCGTCACATTTCCCGCCAAGGCAGGAACGACCGGCGCCCCCGGAAGATCGGACCGCACGAAAAGGATTCCCGTATCCACCGGCGCAGGGCGGATGTTCAGCACCACCTTGATACCGGTGTGAAGACCCACTCCAGTGGTTTTGACCGGGGCCTTGAGTGTTCTCTGTTTCAACATGTGCCCATTATATCAGTCCGCCTGTTTTCGCAGAAATGCCGGAATATCCAGCAGGTCCATCCCGCTATCGCGCATGGCTTCCACTGTCGAACTGCGACCACGCCGAATGACGGCAGGCTGTTCCAGGTTGTCGTAGTCCACCTGCACGCCTGCATTGTCCGTTCCGGTCCGCACCACCATCAATGGCTGAGGCTGGGAACGCTTGATCGGAGCACCCAGGCCCGTGGCCACTATGGTCACCCGCAAGGACTCGCCCATGGTGTCGTCCACGACACTGCCAAAAATGACCGTGGCATCTTCCGCCGTGAAGGAACGAATGGTGTTCATGATGTCATGAACTTCCTTGAGTTTCATGCCCTGACTGGCGGTAATATTGACCAGTACGCCTCGTGCACCGGTCAGGTTGACATCCTCCAGCAAGGGACTGGCAATGGCCTGCTGAGCGGCCACATGGGCACGGTCCACACCCGTGGCCACGGCGGACCCCATCATGGCAACCCCCATTTCCGACATGACAGTGCGAACGTCAGCAAAATCCACGTTCACCAGGCCGGGGCAGTTGATGACTTCTGCGATGCCTGCTACCGCTCCTTGCAGCACGTCGTTCGCGGAACGGTAGGCATCCAGCATGCTCACATCCTCTCCAAGAACGGTCAGCAGCTTTTCGTTCGGGATGATGATCAGGGAGTCCACCAAGGCAGACAACTGCTCAATGCCATCCAGCGCAGAACGCATGCGCCGGCCTTCGAAATTGAAGGGTTTGGTCACAACAGCCACGGTGAGAATGCCATACTCGCGCGCCACTTCAGCCACCACGGGTGCAGCCCCTGTTCCCGTGCCGCCCCCCATGCCCGCCGTGATGAACAGCATGTCCGAACCTGAAATCATCTCGGCAATGCGGTCCCTATCGGCTTCCGCAGCCTGCCGGCCCACCTCGGGGTTGGCCCCGGCACCCAATCCCTTGGTCAGCGCAGCACCAAGCTGCAATGTCTTGTTCGCCTTGCTACGCTTGAGCGCCTGGCTATCGGTGTTCATGGCAATGAATTCCACACCGGAAACCCCCCGCAAGATCATGTGATCCACAGCGTTTCCACCACACCCACCCACACCGATGACCTTGATGATCGCTTCCGGTATTTCACATTCCTGAATTTCAAAATTTGACATAATCGGGTCTCCTTCCCGTGAAAACGGATACTGCCTAAAATTTAAAATGCACCCTTGAACCAGTTCTTCATGCGTTCCAGCACTTGCGAAAACGTACTGATGCCTGTACGCAACACTTGTGACTTCTGATGCTGTTCCATGCCCGACATCAACAACCCCATGACAGTGGCAAACCTGGGATTGCGTGCCACTTCTGACAACGGCCCGCGATACGAGGGAGATCCCACGCGCACAGGCATATGAAAAATTTCCTCACCAAGCTCGAGCATTCCGCTCATGGCGCTGGCGCCACCCGTCAGCACGATGCCGGATGACAGGAGTTCCTCGAAACCACTGCGCCTCAACTCCGCCTGGATCAGCGTAAATAGTTCCTCCACACGTGGCTCGATGACTTCCGCCAGGGTGTGGCGTGACAACTGTCGGGTTCCCCGGTCGCCCACACCCGGCACATCCACCATCTGGCTTGCGCTTGCCAACTGGCGCAAGGCACAGCCATGTGTCATCTTGAGATCCTCGGCTGCTCCAGTGGGCGTGCGAAGCGCCATGGCGATGTCATTGGTGATCTGGTCCCCTGCGATGGGGATGACTGCCGTGTGTCGAATGGCGCCTTGCACAAAAACCGCGATGTCCGTGGTTCCCCCACCGATGTCCACCAGACAGACCCCCAGGTCACGTTCATCTTCCGTCAACACGGCTTGTGCAGAAGCCAGAGGCTGCAAAACCAGTTCGCGCACTTCCAGGCCACAACGACGCACGCACTTCATGATGTTCTGGGCGGCCGAAACGGCACCCGTCACGATGTGCACCTTCACTTCCATGCGCACACCACTCATGCCCACAGGTTCACGAACACCGTCCTGACCATCAATGATGTATTCCTGTGTCAGCACATGAAGCACCTGCTGATCTGTGGGGATACTGACCGCACGAGCCGTTTCCAGTACACGATCCACATCGGAAGCCTTGACCTCCTTATCCTGTATGGCCACCATGCCGTGGGAGTTGAAGCTCCTGATATGGCTCCCCGCAATCCCGGTGATGACGTCACTGATCTTCACGTTGGCCATGAGTTCAGCATCTTCCAGCGCCCTCTGGATGGAACCCACGGTAGATTCGATGTTGATGACCATGCCACGCTTGAGTCCCCGCGATGGATGCTGGCCAATGCCGATCACCTCAAAGCCACCACCGTCAGGCAATACTTCGGCCACAACAGCCACGATCTTCGAAGTCCCAATGTCAAGGGCGGCAATCAGTGTGCGCGTTTCGCGGTTTTTCGTATTCATGACACCCCTCCCCCACCACCTTCCGGATGCAGGGCGAACCCCTTGGGATAACGCAAATCTGCCCAGCCCCCATGAGGGGAATTGCCGCCAAACACCTGTGTCCAGACACTCACAAACCGTGACAGGCGCTGGTGTACCTCCGTTCTCCCCAACAGCAGACTGAAGCCGCTGGCCAGATGTATCGTCCACGACCCGCGTTCGGACAACTCCAGAGAGTCCACACGTTCCCCGATGGGTGCCAGCTCCTGTTCAAACTGTTCCAGTTCCGTCAGCATTCTGGCTTGACCCCCTTCCGGCCCGTACAATTGCGGCAATACCTGAGTGGTTTCCCCCTCGAACAGTTCCCCCTGCCGATTGACCAGACCATCACCACCCCAGCGGGCCATGGGTTGCTGCTCCTCCACCATCACTTCGACACCATCCGGCCAGAGGCGACGAAAACTTGCCATGCGCACCCAGGGTATGGTTTTCAGTTCCTGTGCAGCGTCCCCCAGATTGAGGGTAAAAAAATTGCCATGCATGTTCTTCACTCGCTTGACCAGCAACTCGCGATCCACCTGCTGCAGGTTTCCTGTGACCATGACCCTCCGGAGCTCGAACATGGGACGCCGGATTGCCCATGATAGGGAGGCCAGCAGCATGGCTAGCACCAACCCGAGGATCAGTGCTCTTGCCAGGGTGATGGACAGCTTCCTTAACAAGGGCCACCAGGCAACAGGTTGCCGGTCCTGTCTTCGCCGGGCTCCCATGGTTCCCTTCCGGGTACCACGGCGTCCAGTGTTTTTCAATGAAGGCACGCTCAACACAGCCATGTCACGCCACCTCCGCCTGTTTTTCCGACTGTCCCACTATGCGCACTTCCATGACCAGCTTCACACCCTGGCGCGCCCACACCTCTTCCTGAACTTCCAGAATGAGCGATTCGATATCGCTGGCGGTGGCACCGCCCAGATTCACGATGAAATTTGCGTGGCGTGGCGACACCTGTGCCTGTCCCACCCGCGCTCCCTTGAGCCCGCATGATTCAATGAGTCGAGCGGCAAAACCCCCTTCCGGATTGCGGAAGATGGAACCCGCATTGGGCTGATCCAATGGCTGCGTCGCCACCCGCCTGGACAGCAGATCCCGCATTTTTTCCCGTGCCCGCGCCGCGCTACCAGGAGTAAACGCCAACCGCGCAGACAGGAACCATTCACCTCCAGGTTCCAGCCCCCCGGTGACCACCTCTTTCAGGGCAACGTGCCGATAACCGATGTCATAGTCGTCCGGTTGACGCACACGCACTTTTCCATTCCGGTCCAGGGTCATGACCGACACCACATGATCCCAGGTCTGTGACCCGTAGCACCCCGCATTCATGGCCAGCGCCCCCCCCAAGGTACCGGGTATGCCCGCCAGGAATTCAGCTCCTTCCAGACCCATCCGGCCTGCCATGCGGGCCACTTTGGGGGCCGCCACACCCGCTTCCACATCCAGCAGGGTTCCGTGCGTCCCGTCATGGTTCACTTCCGTTTCGCGCAACGCCCCGTGCATCAGCACCACCGTGGCATCCAGCCCTCCATCACGCACCAGCAGGTTGCTGCCCAAGCCAACCACGTAAAGCATTTCACTTCCCGGACGATCGGTGACAAAGGAAATCAGGTCTTGCCTGTTCCTGGGTGCATAGCAGCGTGCAGCCACGCCCCCGGCACGCCAGCTCACGTGACGATCCATGGGTTCGCGGCAGGTCAGGTTTCCCCGTTCCAGTTGCACCACCCTTACCCTCCCTGTTCCGTCATTGCCAACATCCGGGCAGGCACCTGTCCGATATTTCCTGCTCCCATGGTGATCAGCAGATCTTCCGGTTGCAGGATATCCATGAGCTGCCGGGGCAACGCCTGCACTTCCTGAACCAGGTGCCCCTCCTGAAACCCTGACTGTCTCAACGCATTCATCAGGGCTGGACTGTCTGCCCCTTCGACAGGCGATTCGCCTGCTGCATACACGGGCAGGAGGATCAGGACATCCACGGTTTTCAACACATTCACAAAATCCGAAAAACAATCTCGAGTACGGGTATACCGGTGCGGCTGAAAGGCCAGAACCAGGCGGCGCCCTGGAAATGCACCCCGGGCGGCATTCAGCGTAGCGGCCATTTCCACCGGGTGATGTCCATAATCATCTACCAGCGTAAAGACACCACCAGAAGGCAACGGCAAATCACCATGCCGTTGAAAACGCCGAGCCACGCCCCGAAACTTTTCCAGGGCCCGGACAATGGCAGGGTAAGGCGCCCCCACTTCCATGCCAATGCCGATGGCCGCCAGCGCATTCAGCACGTTGTGTCGTCCTGGAAGATTCAGAACCACATCGAGCGTGCGTTCCAGCACCTTCTTTCTTCCCGCGCGCACTTCAACCTGGAACATCATCTGACCACCGCTGGCCTGCACATTCACCGCCCGGAGCGACGCCTCTTCCGAAAACCCATAAGTCAGCAGGGGCCGGGACACCCGGTCAACCAATTCATGCACCACAGGATCCTCGATGCACAGCACCGCAAGACCATAAAACGGCAAATGATCAATGAATTCGAGAAAGGCGGATTTCAGCTTGCTGAAATCGTGTCCGTAGGTTTCCATGTGGTCCTGATCCACATTGGTCACCACGGCCATGACCGGCTGAAGCACCAGGAATGAGGCATCCGACTCATCCGCCTCCACCACGATATAGTCTCCACTGCCCAGGGCCGCATGCGCACCGGCGCTGTTCAGCCTTCCACCAATCACGAAGGTGGGATCCAGTCCGGCCTCTGCCAGGACACTGGCCACCAGACTGGTGGTGGTGGTCTTGCCATGGGTACCTGCCACGGCAATGCCCTGTTTGAGGCGCATGAGTTCTGCCAGCATGGTGGCTCTGGGGACGACAGGGACATGTGCTTCCCGCGCCGCAACGACTTCGGGATTGTCCTGACCCACTGCCGTGGACACCACAACCACATCGGCACCTGCCACATGTGATGCTGCATGACCCATCCATATGCGTGCCCCGAGACCGGACAACCGCGCAGTGGCCGCATTGCTGCCCAGATCCGATCCCGTCACCTCAAATCCCAGATTGAGCAATACTTCGGCGATCCCGCTCATGCCGGAACCGCCAATGCCTACAAAATGCACCTGTCTGACCTTGTGCCTCATGCCGCCAACTCCCTGCAAACACCTGCCACGGCTTCCGTAGCCTCGGGACGTGCGAGTGCTCGAGCCGCCGTGGCCATGGACAGCAATGCCGGACGCGTGGTTTCTTGCAACCAGGAGGCCAGTCGCACCGGATCCAGGGTCGCTTGTGGCATGACCCGAGCAGCCCCGTTCTGCTCAAGAAACTCGGCGTTTTTAGTCTGGTGATCGTCCACGGCGGCAGGAAACGGCACAAGAATGCTGCCCACACCAGCAGCGGCAAGTTCGGCCACCGTCAGCGCCCCTGAACGGCAAATCACGAGATCGCATCGGGCATAGGCATCCGCCATGTCCTCGATGAATGGCCGAAGATCCGCTTCAACCTCGTGGTGCCGATAATGGTCACGCAACTCGTCCAGCCAGCGCTGCCCTCCCTGGTGCACCACCCGGGGGCGCACGGCGACGGGAATCAGGGCAAGCGCTGCCGGAATCAGGCGGTTGAGGGCCTGCGCCCCCTGACTGCCACCCAGTACCAGCAGTTCAAGCACGCCTTCACGACCGGCAAACCGATCTTGTGGCGAAGGAAGTCCTGCAATGTCCGCCCGGACCGGATTACCCACCCAGGACACCCGCCTTGGCGCTGGCCACCAGCGTGACACAGGATGGGTGGACCGCGCCTGGAAAGCGGCCGGAAATCCTGCCAGCACCCGACTGGCAAACGGTGCAAGAAGACGGTTGGTCAACCCTGCCACGGCATTCTGTTCATGAACGACCAGGGGACGCATCAGAAAGGCAGCTGCAAGCCCCCCAGGAAAGGAAGCGAAACCACCAAAGCCCACGACCACATGAGGGTGATGCTGCATGAACACCCCAATGCTTCGGAAACACGCCCGCAAAACCCTCCAGGGTGCCATCCATGCAGACAACGCACCTTTGCCACGCACCCCCCCCACGTTGATCGTTTCAAGCAGAAACCCCTGCTCTGGCACGACACGCGCCTCGATGCCGCCAGAAGTGCCCAACCAGACCACCTGCCATCCTTCGGTACGCAACTGGCGTGCCAAGGCAAGCGCAGGGAACACATGCCCCCCCGTTCCTCCCGCCATGATCAGTACCGTGCGATTCATCGGGTTTTCCCCAGCATCATCTGGCGTGTTTCATGATCAATGCGCAGCAGGACCGACAAGGCCATGAGATTGGCCAGAATCCCGCTTCCCCCATAGCTCAACAAAGGCAGGGTCAATCCCTTGGTGGGCAGCAGTCCCATGTTGACGCCCATGTTGACCACCGACTGGACTGCCATCCAGACGCCTATTCCCTGTGCCACCAGGGCCGCAAAATAGCGCTCCATGGAAGCGGCACGATTTCCTATGGAAAAGGATTTCCAGACAAGAAAGGCAAACAGGCCAATGATGGCAGCAACCCCCACATATCCCAGTTCCTCGGCAATCACGGCCATGAGAAAGTCCGTATGGGCCTCGGGAAGATAAAGCTGTTTTTCCACACTGGCACCCAATCCCACGCCCAGAAGCCCGCCATGCCCAAAAGCGATGAGCGCATGGGTGAGCTGGTAGCCTTTTCCAAAAGGGTCAGCCCAGGGGTTCCAGAACCAGACGAGCCGATTGAACCGGTAAGGGGAAAGCACCACGAGCAGGAAGAATGCGACACCCAGCACGCTCATCAGTACCACGAACAGGCGCCAGTTGAGCCCCCCGAGAAACAGGATGGCCGCAGCAATGGCCGTCATGACAGCCAGCGCCCCGAAATCCGGTTCATGCAGCAGCAGGAAACCCACGATGAACATCACCATGAACATGGGAACGAAGCCTTTCTTGAAACTGTGCATGAAAACCTTTTTGCGCACCGTGTAGTCCGCGGCATACAACACCACAAAAAATTTCATGAACTCTGAAGGCTGGAGATTGATGAACCCCAGGGACAACCACCGGCGGCTGCCATTCACTTCCCGCCCAATCCCTGGAATCAGGACCAGCGCCAAACCCAGCATGCCGGCAAAAAAAAGATAAATGGCCCATTTGCGCCAGGTGTCCGTGCTCACCTGGAATGTGGCCAGCCCCCCCAGCAGCCCTATGCTCACGTACACCACCTGGCGCAAAAAATAATAGGCCGAGTGGTAACCCGTATGGCGATCCATTTCCGCCGAGGCAATGGAAGCCGAATAGACCATCACCAGCCCGAATCCCAGAAGCAGCAGGATGTCCCAGACCAGAGCCAGGTCGTATTCCGAACGGTCCATACGGGGTGAATTGAAAATGGCCCGCCTCATGCGCCCTCCTGAATGGCGGCTTCGCGTACCAGCGCATGCACTTCCGCCACGAACACTTCCGCCCGATGCAGGTAATTGCGGAACATGTCAAAACTGGCACAGGCAGGTGACATCAGTACCCCATCCCCAGGTTGGGCCATGCGCGAAGCCATGTGCACGGCCGCTTCCAGAGACGGCGCCATGTCAACGGGAACCCCGCTGCCCTGCAAGGCCCGCTCCATGATCGGCGCATCCCGGCCAATGAGGATCACACCACGCACGTGACCTTTCACGGCCTCCCCCAGAGGAGAAAAGTCCTGCCCCTTCCCATCCCCGCCTGCAATGAGCACGATGGGCTGCGTCATGCCTTTCAGAGCAGCCACGGTGGCCCCCACATTGGTGCCCTTGGAATCATCGAAATAAGTCACGTCCTGCACCGTTGCCACAGGCTCTACCCGGTGAGGCAATCCGCGAAATTCACGCAATCCCCTGAGTGCAGCCTCCCGTGGCACCGCCAGGGCATCGCACAATGCCAGCGCCGCCATGGCATTGGCCGCATTATGCTGACCTGGCAACGACAGGTCGCGCAAGGGCATGACAGGTTCATTTCCCTGCTGTATCCAGCATCCATCCGGATGGACCACCAACCCCCAGTCATGAGAATCTGCAGGAGCATCAAGGCCGAACGTGACGCCCCCAGGAACCTGCAGGGCAAGGCTGCGACGGTCTTCCCTGTTCAGTACGCGCTGCCGGCAATGCACGAAAATCCTGGCTTTGGCGGCCGCATAGGCATCCATGTCCGGATACCGATCCAGATGGTCTTCCGTGACATTCAGCACCGTACCAGCCTGCAGGTCCAGATGGTGCGTGGTCTCCAGCTGAAAGCTGGAAAGCTCGAGCACGTAAACCTCCTTGCGTTCACCAGGCGACAGCACATCCAGTACCGGGGTACCGATATTGCCGATGGCCGCCACACTCAGACCTGCCGCCTCCACCATGCGACCCACCATGGTGGTCACCGTACTTTTACCGTTGGATCCCGTGATGGCCACCACTTTTGGCGGCACTTCCCAGGATTGCACCGTGCGTGCAAAAAGCTCCACATCACCCACCACCTGCTGGCCACGCGCCAAGGCAGCAGCCACTTCCGGTTCAGACAAGGGAACCCCGGGACTGGCCACCACCAGGTCCACTCCCTCGAAAACCGAACGGGCAAGAGGACCAAAATGACATTCCACATCAGGGTATATTCGAAGCATTCGCTCCCCCTGAGGAGGATTCGGACGAGTGTCCGCCGCACGCACTAAAGCGCCCTGTTCCCGCAACCAGCGCACCACGGAAAAACCGGTGTCACCCAGGCCCAGCACCAGGATGGTTTGATTTTTCAGGGGAGCAGGCCAATGGGACCAGTTCATGTCAGTCACCGCAGCTTGAGCGTGGACAGGCCGATCAGCACCAGAATCATGGTGATGATCCAGAAACGCACCACTACTTGCGTTTCCTTCCAGCCTTTCAGTTCAAAGTGATGATGAATGGGTGCCATGCGGAATATCCGGTTGCCGGTGAGCTTGAAGGACGCCACCTGGAGCACCACAGAAAGCGTTTCAAGCACAAAGACCCCCCCCATGACAAAGAGCACGATTTCCTGGCGGACGATGACCGCCACCAATCCCAGGGCCCCCCCCAGGGCCAGTGCTCCCACATCGCCCATGAACACCTCGGCAGGATAGGCGTTGAACCAGAGGAAACCCAACCCGGCACCCGACATGGCCGCGCAGAACACCACCAGTTCTCCGGCACCAGGAATATTGGGGAAAGCCAGGTACTGGGCGAAAACATGGTTGCCGGCCACATAGGCAAAAATGGCCAGGGCTGCGGAAATCATTGCCGTGGGCATGATGGCCAGGCCGTCCAGTCCATCGGTCAGGTTGACTGCATTACTGGTCCCCACGATCACAAAATAGGTCAGAATCAGGAAACCCAGCCCCCCCAGCGGCAAGGCGACCGACTTGAAGAACGGAACGATCAGTTCGGTTTCTGCCGAGGTATGGGCCATGTGCAACAATGATCCGGCCACGAACAACGCAATGACCGATTGCCAGAAGAATTTGGAGCGCGCGGACAAACCCTTGGGGTTGCGATGCACGACTTTCCGGTAATCATCCACCCAGCCTATGACGCCGTAACCCAGCATGGTCAGAAGGACAAGCCATACATAGCGATTGGTCAGATCTGCCCACAGCAGGGTGGTGACCAAAATGGCCACCAGGATCAGAGCTCCTCCCATTGTGGGTGTTCCAGACTTGATCAGGTGGGTTTTGGGTCCATCATCCCGCACCGCTTGGCCAATCTTGTAAGCCGTCAACTTGCGAATCATGGTGGGACCCACCACAAAGGACACAGTCAGGGCCGTGAGCGTCGCCATGACAGCCCGCAACGTCAAATAATCAAATACCCGAAAGGCTCGCACCCCCTGGGATAGCCAGTGCGCCAGGGCTAGCAGCATGAAACACCCTCCATCCAGTCTGCCCGATTCATTGAAGCAGGCCCTCCACCACTTTTTCCATGGCCATGAATCTTGAACCCTTGACCAGTACCGTCACATCCGGCCCCAGTTCTGCCCGTAAGCTTTCCACCAGGGTTTCCCGGTCATCGAAATGAACAGCTCCGGTTCCGAAAGCCTCACAGGTTTTTCTGGTCCACTCGCCCAGCCCCAGGCAAGAATCAATCCCGGCTTTTTTTGCGCAATGCCCCACCTCTCCATGCAGATCACCAGAAAACCTGCCCAACTCCCCCAGACCAGAAAACCTGCCCAACTCCCCCAGATCGCCCAGCACGAGAACCCGTTTTCCAGGCCGGCCAGCCAATACCTGGACAGCAGCCAGAACGGAATCCGGATTGGCGTTGTATGTGTCATCAATCACCAGCGCTCCCGATGCAGCGATCCGGTACTGAAGACGTCCCGGCACTCCGGCAAAGGTTTCCAGTCCCTGCCTGACGTCCTCCGGAGACACGCCCATGGACAGCGCCGCAGCCGCGGCCGCCACGGCATTGGCTTGATTGTGTTGTCCGGGAACCTGAAGACGGACGGGGAATTCCCCCTGCGCATCCCCAATCAGAAACTCGTTGCCCTGAAACCTGCCATGCACCGCCCCCGCGCCGCCATCGCCCAACAGGAATTTCCGCACCACATGACCCGCAGCCAGCTCCTCCAGAAGAGAGGCCATCGAGTCGCCAGCAGGAATCAGGGCCACTCCGGAGGGTGCCAGCCCTTCAAAAATTTCCGCCTTGGCACGTGCCACCTGTTCCAGCCCACCCAGCAATCCCACATGTGCCCGCTGGACGTTATTGATCAGCACCACATCCGGTTGAGTCACACGACTCATGGCAGATATTTCCCCGATGCCGTTCATGCCCATTTCGATCACGGCCCAGCGATGAGTGGATTGCAAGCGCAACAGGGTCAATGGAACACCCAGCGTGTTGTTCAGGTTGCCTTCCGTGGCCAGCACGCTCAGGTCGGGATCGAGATTCTGACGCGCTGCGGTCTGACGCAATATGGAGGCCAGCATTTCCTTGACCGTGGTCTTGCCGTTGCTGCCTGTCACGGCCACCACCCTTGGGCCGATCTTGCGGCGCCAGGCATTGGCCAGCAGCAACAATGCCTCCCGGGTCGATGGCACCTGGATGATTCGCCGAGCTTCCACTCCCTTGGCCTGCACCTCTACCAGGGCACCCACGGCACCCCGTTCCATGGCCTCCGGAACAAAAGCGTGTCCGTCAAAGTTGTCGCCCCGCAGGGCCACGAACAGATCTCCTGGCTGCAACGTCCTGCTGTCCGTGCAGATACGGTCAAAATGCCTGGGCGCAAAATCACCAGGAATGCCCAGCAACCGGGCCAGATCGCCCAGTGCCATCATGTGGCCATTCTGTCCACGCATTCTTTTCCTCACGCTTTTCCCCAACGTTCCAACCAGTACTGTGCCACCAGGCGATCATCAAACGGCTGTTTCCTTCCCTGCACATCCTGGTAGGTTTCATGGCCCTTGCCTGCCACCAGCACCATGTCCCTGGCAGTGGCCCCTTCTATGGCCCAACGAATGGCTTCATTCCGGTCAGCCACACGCAGGCATTCCCCTGAAATTCCGGCGGCAATCTGATCCATGATGACTTCAGGCAATTCGGTGCGCGGATTGTCGCTCGTCACCACCACCCCGTCTGCCAGACGGGAAGCCACCGCACCCATCAGTGGTCTTTTTCCCGCGTCCCGGTCACCACCACAGCCGAACACGCATACCAGCCGCCCTGCGGGAGGCAACAACTCGCGCAACACTTTCAGCACCTGTTCCAGTGCATCCGGTGTGTGGGCGTAATCCACCACCACCACTGGCCGTCCCATTCCCCCAAGACGTTCCAGCCTCCCTGGAGGCGGTGCCAACCCTTCCACCGCAGAACACAAATCCCCGAATTCCATGCCGGCCAGCAAGGCTCCCGCACCCACGGCCAGCAGGTTTGACAAATTGAAACGCCCGAGCAGAGGCGTGGTCACCCTGGCCCGTCCCCATGAACCTTCCAGCCAGAAATCCATGCCTGCAGACGACAACCTGATTTCCGACGCTCCCAACCAGTGGGTGGCCACCTCTGCCCGGGCTGTCCTGTCGAGTCCATAGCCGGCCACTCTGGGCACCCGACCCGCCACCCTTTCCATCAGTACCCTTCCAAAATCATCATCATGGTTAAGAACTGCGAATTCCAGGTCGTCAAAATCAAAGAGACGGGCTTTCGCGGCACCATAACGCTCCAAGGTTCCGTGATAGTCCAGATGATCGCGGGACAGGTTGGTAAACAGGGCTCCCTGAAATCTCACCCCGTCCACCCTGCCCTGTTCCAGTCCATGAGAAGACACTTCCATGATGCAGGTGTCGGCTCCCCGTTCAAGAAAACGTGCCAGATCCCGTTGTACCTGTATGGCATCTGACGTGGTATGCAGCGAAGGTTCGAGGTGTCCGGGAAAACCGTTTCCCAGGGTACCCATCACTGCACAGGAACGCCCCGCACTGGTCAGCAGGCTGGCCATCCACTGACTACAACTGGTTTTTCCATTGGTCCCCGTCACCCCCACCACCTGCATGTGCCGGGATGGATGTCCGTAGCACTGCCCCGCGATGTTGCTGAGATGTTTCCTCAACCCTTGCACAGGCTGCTGGGGAACGGTCCACGTCGGATTCCACGCGAACCCTTCGCTTTCCCACAGCACGGCCGCTGCGCCTTTTTCGACGGCCTGCCCAATGAACTGGCGACCATCCATCGCAGTACCAGGACAGGCCACAAAGGTGGAACCCGGGCGAACCTCGCGACTATCCAGCACCAGCGATCTCAGGGGGAAACCCATTGCCCGCAATGCTTCCACATCCAGCGCACCGCCCTTTTCCTGGCTCATGCGGGTGCCGCCTTCATGGCTGAACGGGGGGAGGACGGCGCAGCCATCAATCCCGCGCCCGGATCGTCGGGAGAAACCCCGCGCATTTCGAGAATGGCCCCCATCAGACTGGAAAACACGGGGGCTGCCAGTTCCCCGCCATAGTAGTGTTCGCCCTGAGGGTCATCGATCATCACGGCAATCAGAAACCGGGGGGCACTGGCTGGCGCAAATCCCACGAAGGAAGCCACATACCGGTTGACGTAGTGCCCTCCCTCCACCTTGTGGGCAGTACCGGTCTTCCCGGCCACACGGTAGCCCTTGACCTGTGCTGCCGGCGCCGTGCCTTCAGGGCTGACCACCAACTCCATCATGCGCGTCACTTCGCTGGCCGTCCTGGCAGATATGACTTGCCGGCCTTGCAGCGGACCATTCAACTTGACCAGAGACAAGGGGCGCAACATCCCTCCGTTGGTAAATATGGTGTAAGCCTGGGCCATCTGGATCAGACTGACGGAAACCCCATTTCCAAAGGACATATCTGCCTGTTCGATGGGTTTCCACGTGCGGTAGGGACGCACCCTGCCACCCGTCTCTCCTGGAAAACCCAGTTTGGGTGATTGGCCAAACCCCACATCGGTGAACATGTTCCACAGAATTTCAGGCGGCAGGGACAGGCCTATGCGTGCCGCTCCCACGTTGCTGGAATGCTGGATCACTTGTCCGACGGTCAGCGCATCGGCAGGGTGGGTGTCATGAATGGCATGACCATCGATTTCCAGCCGCCCGCCGTTGGTGGGGATCACGGATTCTGGCGTGATCTTCCCGGCTTCCAGCGCGGCTGCCACAGTGAACGGTTTCATGATGGACCCGGGTTCAAAGCTGTCCGTGAAAGCACGGTTGCGAAGCTGCGGCCCGGTCAGGTATTCCCGGTTATTGGGGTCATAATCCGGATAATTCGCCAGAGCCAGAATTTCCCCAGTGCGCGCGTCCAGCACCACCACAGCTCCCGCCTTTGCCTGACTATCCACCACAGCCTGCTTCAATTCCCGGCAGGCAAGATGTTGCATGCGCGCATCCACGCTGAGCATCAGATCCTTGCCGGGCCGGGCGGGATGAATGTCTTCCATGTCTTCAATCACCCGCCCCGCACGGTCCTTGATGACGCGACGCGCTCCGGGAATTCCCGCCAGTGCGGACTGATAGCCCAGCTCCACGCCTTCCTGCCCGCGATCCTCGGAATCCGTAAATCCCACGAGATGAGCCATTTCATCCCCCCGGGGATAGGCCCGGTGGAAGCCATGCTGTTCGAACAGACCTTCGATCCTGAGAGCCATGATCTGCCGTGCCACATCAGGAGACACCTGGCGCTTGAGATACACGAAATTGCCATGACCACTGTCCAGCCGTTCCGTCACTTCCCCGGCTGTCATGTGCAGCAACCGGGCCAGGGCGCGTTTCTGAGCCTCCGACATATCTACGTCTTCGCGACTGGCCCAGATGGACTCCGACGGCGTGCTGATCGCGAGCGGCTCTCCATTGCGGTCACGGATGATGCCTCGGCTGGCCGATATTTCAATGACGCGACTGTAACGTTCCTCGCCCTTCTGTTGCAGGAAACCCGAATGGAACCCCTGCAACCAGGCC
>JAJZEL010000112.1:0-1064 GCA_021828575.1 Pseudomonadota bacterium | reverse complement strand
ACCAGGCCGACCTGCCCATCAACATCACAAAGCCAAGCATCAGGACAGCGAGCACCAGCCTTGAACGCCACCCTTCAAGGCGCAGGGTCAACACTTCACTTTTGACCCCGACCTTCATGGCCTGACCAGCACCACCACCCGCGTATCATCAGAAGCGGGCAGATGCATGTGCAGTGTATTCAGGGCTCCGGCTTCCACCCGACCGGCCGAAGCCAGCGTACCCTGCTCGAGCTGAAGTTCTTTCCATTCCACGGAACGCTGGTCAGTGAGATCCTTTTCCTTCTGAAGGTCCATGAACAAGTTTCTGGCCTTGTGCTGCGCGTGAACGACGCTGACGGCCAGAACCATGACGACAATGAACAGAGTAAAATTCAGGCGGTTCATGCGGCTGTCCGTTCTGCCACACGCATGATCGCGCTGCGACTACGCGGGTTGGCTGCCTGTTCCTGTGCCGTGGGACGCACTGCCCGACCCACAAGGCGAAACTCGGGGCGAGGACGATCCTGCTCCCGTATGGCAAATCCCCTGGGGATCTCGGGTGGCTGTGACCGCTCCTTCAGAAATCGCTTGACGATGCGATCTTCCAGCGAATGAAAGCTGATGACCACGATCCGCCCCCCTTCTGCAAGGGCACCTGCCGCCTGAGGAAGGACTGCTTCGATTTCCTGCAATTCCTGGTTCAGGTGAATGCGAAAGGCCTGGAATGTTCGCGTGGCCGGATCCTGCCCCGGCTCCCGCGTGCGCACCGCAGAAGCAACGATGGAAGCCAGTTGTCGGGTGGAAAGAATGGTGCCGGCCTGGCGCGCAGTCACGATGGCTCTGGCCACCTGACGGGCAAAGCGTTCTTCCCCGTAATCACGGATCACCCGCGTCATTTCCTCCACAGGCGCCTCAGCGATCCAGTCTCCAAGAGAAGGTCCTTCGCTCATGTCCATACGCATGTCGAGCGGCCCGTCCAACCTGAAACTGAACCCCCTGTCCGCCTCGTCCAACTGGGGTGATGAAACGCCAAGATCCAGCAAAACACCGTTCACTTGCGTGATTCCCCTGGCTGTCAGCACACT
>JAJZEL010000098.1 GCA_021828575.1 Pseudomonadota bacterium | reverse complement strand
GCCTGGCGGAATGTGACCTCATCATAGAGGCCATTGCAGAACGCATGGAGCTCAAACGAGTTCTGTATGAAAAAGTCATACCCCATGTGAACCAGCGCGCCATTCTGGCCTCCAATACCTCAGGCCTGTCCATCAATGAACTTTCGGGGCAATTGCCTGAAACAGTCCGTGCGCGGTTTTGCGGCGTGCATTTCTTCAACCCCCCACGCTACATGAGTTTGGTGGAGCTGATACCCTCATCTGAAACGTTATCATCCGTGGTGGATGATCTGGAAACATTTCTGACCCGCCGTGTGGGAAAACGCATCATCCGTGCCATGGATACTCCTAATTTTGTGGCCAATCGGGTAGGGGTTCTGAATCTCCTGTTTACTCTGCAGGAGGCCCGGAAATTCGGGCTGGAATGCGATGTGGTGGATGATCTGACGGGAGTGCGATTGGGACGACCCCGTTCCGCCACTTACCGCACAGCAGATGTGGTAGGCCTGGACACGTTGGTTCACGTTGTTGAAACCCTTGAAGAGGGTTTGACAAATGACCCTTGTCTCCCCCTTTATCAGGTGCCTGAAACCATCAGGACGCTCGTATCAGCAGGTGCATTGGGCGCCAAAACCGGAGCTGGGTTTTATAAAAAAGTGGACCGTGACATTTTCAAGATGGATTTTGTCGCTGGAGCATATGTTCCGGCGCAGGGGGTCGCGGCACCCGAAGTGGTCAAAATGCTGGAACTACCGCCGCAAGAACGGTTCTCATCCCTGAAGCATTCATCCCACCCGCAAGCCAGGTTTCTCTGGGCCATTTACCGGGATCTATTTCAATACTGTGCCATTTATCTGGACAGAATAGCCCATAGTGCCCGGGATATAGATATGGCTTTACGCTGGGGTTATGGATGGAATGAAGGACCTTTTGAACTTTGGCAACAGGCTGGCTGGTCACAGATGGCCAAGTGGATTGAGGAAGACCGGTTGACAGGTGACACGCTGGTTCCCTTGCCGTTGCCCCACTGGGTACTTGATGGTCGAGAAGACATTCATACCCCCTGCGGGTCATGGAATGCATCACAACACACTTGGCATAAACCTGTGGCTCTACCAGTTTATGCGCGACAGCTATTTCCCGAACAGGTGCATGGTGAAGGGATTTCCACGGCACGGCAGGCTGGTACCACCGTCCATGAAGACCCTTTCATTCGGGGATGGACCCTTGACGGAAACACCCTGATCGCCACGCTCAAGACCAAGATGCGTACTTTCAACACGGGAGCACTTGAGGGAATGAACCATTTGCTGGATCTGGCCGAGACCAAATTTTCCAGCCTAGTCATTTGGGGGCCTGGAGAGCCTTTTTCCGCAGGAGGCGACCTGCAGGGGTTTCTCAAATTGTTTTCACAAAAAGGCGTGGATGGTTTTCTGGCGGAACAGAAAATGTTTCAGGGTCTGATGCAGCGCCTTCGTCATGCCCTGATCCCCAGCGTGGCAGCGATCCAGGGGTTTGCCTTGGGAGGGGGGTGTGAATTGCTGTTGCATTGCACGCGCAGGGTGGCTCATTTTGAATCGCGCATTGGACTTGTGGAGGCAGGGGTAGGCCTTTTGCCAGGAGCCGGAGGACTCACATGGCTTGCGCGAACCGCAGGGGAACGCGCTGCAGCAGCAGGAACCCCCCTTGATGTGGCTGGGGAACTGAAAGGGGTTTTCAGTCATGTGATGAAAGGAGCTATAAGTAACAGTGCGATCGAGGCCGTGTCCATGGGGTGGCTCAACAGCGCCTGTGACGTGATTGTTCCACATCCCGATGAACTGCTGCATGTGGCTCTGGTTCAGGCAAAAGCTTTGGCTGAATCCGGTTACCAACCACCTCGTGTCATGCCGTTTCCTGTGGCTGGAAGAGAAGGCTGGGCCACTCTCATGGCCGGACTGGTTAATTTTCATGCCGCAGGGTACCTGACAGATCATGACATGACGGTGGGTTCGGCCATCGCCCAGGTACTGTGCGGTGGGGACAACCATGCGGGCACTCTGCTGACCGAGCATGAACTTCTGGCATTGGAACAAAAACATTTTTGCGCGCTGATGGAAACAGGTAAAACACGTGAACGTATCCATTCCTTCCTGGAAACAGGAAAACCCCTGCGTAACTGAAAGGATGATCATCCATGAATGAAGTCTATGTGGTTGCAGCCACACGTACCCCTGTAGGCAAGGCAGGGCGCATGTTCAGCCAGGTGCGGGCCGATGATCTCCTGATTTCAGCCATGAGGGGTGCCCTTGCACAGGTTCCCCACCTGGATCCGGCTGCCATAGAAGATGTAGTGATGGGTTGCGCCATGCCAGAAGGCGAACAGGGACTGAACCTGGCTCGAGCAACAGCGGTATTGGCAGGTTTGCCCGTCAGTGTCGCAGGCATGACCTTGAACCGTTTTTGCGCTTCTGGCCTGTCAGCTTTGCAGGTGGCTGCTGACCGCATTCGTGTCGGTGAAGCGGACGTCATGATGGCGGGCGGGGTGGAATCCATGAGCAGAATTCCCATGGGGGGATTTCATCCTTCATGGAACCCTTGCGTTCATCTTGGCGAAAATAACCAGTCTCTGGTACTGGGCATGGGGCTGACTGCTGAAAACGTGGCCCATCGCTGGGGCATATCGCGTGATGAGCAGGATCAGTTTGCCTTGTTATCACACCAGCGCGCATTCAAAGCTCAGGCGGAAAATGCATTTGATGCTGAAATCACCCCGGTATGCATTGAAAAGCGGATGCCTGTCAAAAACACGGCGGAAGTCCGCATCACGCACATGGAGTGCAAACAGGATGAAGGTCCGCGCAGGGACACTTCCCGGGATGCCCTGGCTTTACTGAAACCGGCATTCAAGCTCAAAGGGACAGTGACGGCAGGAAACAGCAGCCAGATGTCTGATGGCGCTGCCTGCCTTATTCTGGCCAGCGAATCCGCCCTCAAGCAATTTTCCATGACACCGCTGGCCAGGATACGATCCTTTTCAGTCACCGGTCTGGATCCGGCCATTATGGGCATGGGTCCGGTGGAGGCCGTGCCCAAAGCTCTCAAGCGTGCGGGCGTGACCATTGATCAACTGGACTGGATAGAACTCAATGAAGCCTTTGCCGCCCAGGTACTGGCTGTGCAGAAGCATCTGTGTTTCAACCCTGAAAAGCTCAACCCCGTGGGCGGCGCCATTGCTCTTGGACATCCGCTTGGGGCAAGTGGTGCCATACGCGCTACTACGCTGGTCCACGGGTTGAAAAGAACAGGGGGAAAATTCGGACTGGTCACCCTTTGTGTGGGAATGGGGCAGGGTGCCGCTGCCCTTCTGGAAAGGGTATCATAGGGGGCTTTACTGGAACATAGGCAGGATCAGCAACATGAAAGTACTGGTGCCCGTCAAGCGCGTTCTTGATTACAACATCAAACCACGACCAAGGCAGGATGGTATGGGGGTGGAACTTTCCGGGTTAAAGATGTCCATGAACCCGTTTGATGAAATTGCCATGGAGGCTGCAGTCCGTTTGAAGGAAGCCGGGATGGCCGAGGAGGTGATTGCCGTTACCTGTGGTCCTGCTTCCAGTCAGGAGACACTGCGCACTGCCATGGCACTGGGCGCCGACCGCTCCTTTCACGTGGAGTCTCCCGCTGACATCGAACCCTTGAATGTGGCCCGGTTGCTGGCTGCTGTGGCTCGTCGGGAGTCCATTCAACTGGTCATTTGCGGGAAGCAGGCCATTGATGATGATTCCAATCAGACGGGACAGATGCTGGCTGCCTTGCTGGGCTGGCCACAGGCCACCTTTGCATCTGCCATTGAACTGGACCCGTTGGGGACCATGCGGGTCACCAGGGAAATCGATGGGGGGCTTGAAATAGTCTCTCTCCGTTTACCGGCCGTCATTACCGCAGATCTGAGACTCAATGAGCCTCGCTTTGCTACGTTACCCAACATCATGAAGGCCAAAAAGAAGCCTCTCGACCTGTTGACCCCCGAACAGCTCGAGGTGGGCATTCAACCCCATCTGCAATGTCTTCAGGTATTCGAACCACCTGCCCGAAAATCAGGCATTTTGGTCAAAGATGTGGAAGAGCTGGTCCTGCGTCTCAGAAACGAAGCCAAGGTCATTTAAGGAAATTGAAACATGGCCATTCTCGTCATTGCTGAACATGACAATCATTCCCTGAAAGGGGCTACCCGACACTCCATCGCCGCTGCAGGAGAGCTTGGGGGAGACATTCATTTGCTGGTTGCTGGGCAGAACTGCGAAACTGCCGCAAAGTTCGGGCAATCCGTTCCCCGGGTCAGCCTCGTCAAATGGGTGGAGCTGGATAATCCCAGTGCCGAAAACCTGGCCAATCTGGTGACAAGCTTATCCCCTTCCTATACCCATGTGGTGGCCGCTGCCACCACATACGGCAAGGACTGGTTGCCCAGGGTTGCAGCACAACTTGGAGTGGCTCAGATATCAGATGTAGTGCGCATCGAGTCTCCCGACACCTTCGTGCGCCCCATTTATGCCGGAAGCCTGTGGACCCGCGTGCGTTCACTGGATTCTTTGCGCATTCTGACCATACGCACCACCGCCTTTGAACCTGTGGCCGAAGTGGGTGGCATGGCATCCCTAGAATCCCTGCCTGCTGACCATGCGGCAGGACATTCCAGGCGCGTTTCTCAGGAACTCCATACTTCTGAACGACCTGATCTGGAGTCAGCGCGAATTGTGGTGTCCGGGGGGCGAGGCTTGGGCAGCGCCGAACATTTTCGTGAACTGCTCGAGCCTTTGGCTGACCAGTTGAATGCGGCGCTGGGAGCGTCACGTGCAGCAGTGGACCTGGGCTATGTACCGAATGATTATCAGGTGGGCCAAACCGGAAAAACGGTTGCCCCTGAACTCTATATTGCCGTTGGCATCTCCGGAGCCATTCAGCATCTGGCGGGCATGAAGGATTCCAAGGTGATTGTGGCCATCAACAAGGATGCCGAAGCCCCCATTTTCCAGGTGGCTGATTATGGACTGGTAGGCGATCTGAACCAGGTCATTCCAGCGCTCACCCAGGCCATGGCAATCACAGGTTAAACTGATTGCAGAGGAATGCGGTGGCTCGTGCCACGAATTCTGTTGTCCTCGTCCACATAAACAAGACGCGGCTCGAAATGCTGGAGTTCTTCGAGAGGACAGAGGCCATAAGCGGCAATGATGAGTACATCACCCACCTGGGCCTTGCGTGCAGCGGCTCCGTTGACCGAAATCATTCCACTGCCGCGTTGTCCCCGAATGGCATAAGTGGTGAACCGTTCTCCATTGTTCACGTTATAAATATCGATTTGCTGATATTCACGAATATCAGCCGCTTCCAGCAGTTCTTCATCGATGGCACAAGATCCTTCGTACCCCAGTTCTGCCTGGGTAACGGTGACTCTGTGAAGCTTGGCGTTGAGCATCAGTCGCTGCATGGCTGTCAATTCTCTGAGTTTTCAGAAAAATCAATCTGTTAATCAATCCAAACCGTCCATTTTACGTGATTCTCCTTATCTCATCCACAGCGCATTCGCTGCTAACCCATTAAAATGACCACATGAACAGTCTCGTCGACTATCTCTCTACCGAAAGCATCCAGGCCCAGGTCCGCCAAGCCCTTGAGGAGGACGTGGGAAATGGTGACCAGACTGCACGCCTGATCGCTTTTTCCCGACACGCATCTGCATTCCTGATTGTGCGTGAGCCCGCCGTACTGTGTGGTATAGACTGGTTCGAAATGGTTTTTCGCTTGCTTGATCCCCACGTGGCCTGCGAGTGGTTGGCAAAAGAAGGAGAGGTACTCGATGCAGGGATGATCGTGGCCCGGTTGGATGGACCGGCACAAGCCTTGCTGACCGGAGAAAGAACAGCACTGAATTTTCTGCAACCGCCCTCT
>JAJZEL010000104.1 GCA_021828575.1 Pseudomonadota bacterium | reverse complement strand
TTGACGTCTTCCGACCCCATGTACACCACGCATTCCATCCCATACCGGGCGGCCACCGTGGCTGTGGCCACGCCATGCTGGCCAGCCCCTGTTTCCGCGATGACCCGCAACTTTCCCATGCGCTTGGCCAGCATGGCCTGACCTACCGTATTGTTGATTTTGTGAGCACCCGTATGATTCAGATCCTCGCGCTTGAGGTAGATGCGCGCCCCCCCCAGGGAGTCCGACAAACGCCGGGCGTAGTAAATGGGACTTGGCCTGCCCACATAGTGCTTGAGTTCATAGGCGAACTCGGCCTGAAACTCGGGATCGTCCCGATAACGCAAATAGGCCTTGCGCAACTCATCAATAGCCGCAATCAGCGTTTCCGACACAAACGTGCCGCCGTAGGGCCCAAAATGTCCACGCCCATCAGGCAGGTCATACATCTTCATCTCTCACTCCTTGCACAAAACGGCGAACCTTTTCCGCCGCCTTGAGCCCCGGGGCTTCTTCAACACCGCTGCTCACATCCACCGCCCAAGGTCTGACTTCATGAACCGCTCGAGCCACATTTTCGGGACCCAATCCTCCAGACAGGATGAGGGGCAACGGCAAGTGCCGGGGCAGAAGGCTCCAGTCAAAGGTCTGCCCGGTGCCCCCAGGCTGTCCATCCACATAAGCGTCCACCAGCAATGCCCGAGCCTGTCCATAGCGGGCCGCGTATTGTACCAAATCCTGCCCCGGTCTCATCCGCACCGCCTTGAAATAAGGCACGCCATACCCGTCACATTCTTCCGGGGTCTCGTCCCCATGAAACTGGAGGTAATCGGGCCGTACTTCCTGCATCACCTGTTCCACAAGTGACCGGGAGGCATTTACAAACAGGGCCACCACCGACACGAAAGGTGGCAACCCGATCACAAGCCGCCCTGCCTGAGCCACTGTCACAGCCCGAGGGCTTGGTTCGTGAAACACCAACCCGAAAGCATCAGCACCCTCTTCCACCACGGTGCGCACGTCACCGGGTCGGGTGAGCCCACAGATCTTGATGCGTGTCCTCATCAATGTCCCCATTCACAGCAAATACCACGGGCCAGCGCACTGGCACCACAGGCAGGTTCCATTCCGGAGCATACCCCACTTCTTTCAGGTAAAGGCCTTCCGGGGAAAAAGTGGGGGCAGCACAAGTGCGGTCCCTGGAGGACAGAAGGCGCGCGATCCATTCCGGCTCATGGCGCCCTGCACCCACTGCCACGGGCGCCCCCACCATGTTGCGAACCATGTGATGCAGAACTGCATCCGCCTTGAAGAAGAACCGGAAACGTTGTCCCTGCTGATCTATCCTGACCTCATGCAAGCATTTCACGGGCGTTTTGGCCTGGCATTCGGCGGCACGAAAAGCGCTGAAATCATGCTCTCCAAGCAATCGGGAAGCACCCTGGCGCATGGTCTCTAGAATAAGTGGCTGATGATGCCAGCCCCATAATCCTTGCATCAATGCCGGACGTACCGGGTGATTGAGCAAAAAGTAGTCATAACTCCGGAAATGCGCAGAAAAGCGCGCATGGAAAGTCTCAGGAACCTCACGCGCCCAAAGTACGGCCACTTCAGGTGGCAACAGGGCATTGCTTCCCCTGATCCAGGCCGTCAATGGACGATGTGCTGTGGTGTCAAAGTGCACCACTTGTGCCAAGGCGTGAACACCCCGATCCGTGCGTCCTGCCGCCACCACACTGACGGGCTCCGCTGCCACCCCGGAAAGTGCCGTTTCAAGCACCTGTTGCACCGAACTTGCATGCGGCTGGCGTTGCCATCCGGAGAAAGGCCGCCCATCATACTCAATACCCAATGCAATGCGCATCGAAGTGACGAGATCAGTTGGGGAAATGGTCCAGAAGAACCAGAGCAGCCTTCCGTTGCGCGGCATCCCCCTTGGTGAGCACGGGCGCAATGGCCTCCCGTACACCCACCTTGTCACCCTTGAGGACACAGTAACGAATCACCACCATCAGGTCATCCAGAGCCCAGTCCTCCAACAATTCCCTCGGGGATCCGGAGGAAGCAGTTTCCTGCAAGGCAGAGCCTGTTATCAGGGGCAATCCCACTTCGGCCAGATCTTCACGGGACACCCCCAGACGGGTGGCAAAATCCGTATCACCGTTTGAGGTTTGTACGGGTGCGGCCACAGGCATTTTCGACACGAACCAGCCCAAACCGAACACCAAAACCAGCAGTCCGACAAAAATGATCAGCAACAAAACAAAATCCGGATGTGTGACACCCCATTGCTGAATGGCAGAAATCCCGCCAAAAAACTGGTCTGTCCAGCTTTCGTTATCTGTAGTGGAAACGGATTGTGTGGAGGAATCGGTATCCATTTCAGTCACTCACCAAAATGCGCAACATTCGCCGCAAGGGTTCCGCTGCTCCCCAGAGCAACTGGTCACCCACCGTAAAAGCACCCAGGTATTCAGGCCCCATGGCCAGTTTATGCAACCGGCCGATGGGAACTGTCAGCGTGCCACTGGTGGCCGCAGGTGTCAGAAAACGTTCCGAAGCCTCTCGCTCATTGGGAATCACCCGGACCCAATCATTGGCTGATGCTATGGCTGCTTCCACTTCAGACACAGGAACATCGCGATTCAATTTGACAGTGAGCGCCTGAGCATGACAACGCATGGTACCCACGCGAACGCAAAGACCATCCACCGGAATGCTGCCTGGTGAACGAAAAGGCGGGTATCCCAGGATCTTGTTGCACTCTGCCCCCCCTTTCCATTCTTCCTTGCTCTGCCCATGTTCCACGGATACGTCGATCCAGGGAATGAGACTGCCTGCCAATGGCACCTGCCGAAAATGTTGACGAGGCATCGTCTCACTCGCCTGGGCTCGGGATACGGTACGGTCGATGTCCAGGATGGCCGAAGCCGGATCGGCCAGGGCACCCGCCACACTGCCATGCAATACACCCATCTGCATGAGGAGTTCACGCATGTTCTGTGCCCCGGCTCCTGATGCCGCCTGATAAGTCATGGCGGACACCCATTCCACCCAGCCTTCACGAAACAATCCGCCCAGCGCCATCAACATGAGGCTGACGGTGCAATTGCCTCCGATGAAATCTCGCACACCCCTGGACAAGGCCTCATCAATCACCAGACGATTGACCGGATCGAGAATAATGACCGCATGCTCCTTCATTCTCAGTGTGGAAGCCGCGTCAATCCAGTAACCTTTCCAGCCCCTGGAGCGCAAGGGCTCATGGACAGCCAGGGTGTAGTCTCCGCCCTGGCACGACAGCACCACATCCATGGCAGACAGGCTGTCCAGATCGTAGGCATTCTGCAGGGGCACGGACCCACTCCCCACATCCGGCCCCTGGACATTGCCCTGGGATGTAGTAAAAAACACGGGAGTGATCCGGGAAAAGTCACCTTCTTCCCTCATGCGCTGCAACAGAACGGAACCCACCATCCCGCGCCAGCCAACAATCCCCACCTTCAGCATGCGTCTTCTCCCATGCAATCCGTTTTACTGGGCCCGCAAGGCAGCCACCACCGCATCGCCCATACCCCGGGTGCCCACCACCTGTTCTCCCGGCTGGGCGATGTCAGGGGTTCTCACGCCTTGTTTAAGCACCTGTTTCACGGCTTGATCAATCCTGTCGGCCAGGTCAGAACGCTTTAGCGAGTAACGAAACATGAGTCCGGCCGATAGGATCTGAGCCAGCGGGTTGGCCTTGTCTTGCCCGGCAATGTCCGGAGCACTGCCATGAATGGGTTCATACAAGCCTTGCCCTGAACCATTGAGAGAAGCAGAGGGCAGCAGGCCGATAGACCCGGTCAGCATGGATGCCTCATCCGACAGGATGTCGCCAAACATGTTACCCGTGACGATCACATCGAACTGTCGGGGATTGCGCACCAGTTGCATGGCGGCATTGTCCACAAGCATGTGGCTTAGGGTCACGTCCGGATATTCCCGTGACACTTCCACCACCACATCGCGCCACAACTGCGTACATTCCAGAACATTCATCTTGTCCACTGAACACAGCAGTCCCCTGCGCTGGCGGGCTGCCTGAAACCCCCAGTGAGCTACGCGCCGGATTTCGGATTCCGTGTACACCATGGTGTTGGTTCCCACGCGCTCGCCTGCTGCATTGGTGGCGATGCCCCGCGGTTCCCCAAAATAAATGTCACCTGTCAACTCGCGCACAATGAGCAAATCAAGGCCTGACACCACTTCAGACTTCAATGTGGAGGCCCCGGCCAATTCGGGAAAAACCTGCGCTGGACGCAAGTTGGCAAACAGGTCAAGGCCTTTGCGCAGACGCAACAGACCCCGTTCAGGGCGCTGTTCACGAGGAAGCGTGTCATAGCGTGGACCGCCAATGGAGCCAAAAAGCACTGCATCCGCCTGCTTACAGAGAGCCAAGGTGGACGCAGGCAAGGGATCGCCATGACGATCTACCCCTACACCACCCACATCAGCCCATTCAGTTTCCAGTCCAACACCTTCCAATCTGAAAACATCCAGAACCCTGATGGCCTCGGCCACGATTTCCGGACCAATGCCATCACCTGGCAATACCGCCACTTTCATGACTTCTCTCCAAACAACCAAGGTTCCTGCCTGGCACGGCGCACTTCATATTCACGAATGTCATCGGCATGGCGCAAGGTCAGGCCAATGTCGTCCAGACCATTGAGCAGGGAGTATTTACGGAATGCATCCACCTCGAATGAAAAGGTTCGTCCCCCAGGAGTGGTCACAGTCTGTGCCTGCAAATCCACATGCAGGTGGTAACCAGCCGTGGCTTCCACTTCACGGAACAACTGGTCCACCTGTGTTGCGTCAAGGCGAACAGGCAACAGACCATTTTTGAAGCAGTTGCTGTAGAAAATATCCGCAAAGCTCGGAGCAATCAGGACCCGGATACCATAGTCTTCAAGGGCCCAGGGCGCATGTTCGCGACTGGAACCACAACCGAAATTTTCGCGGGCCAAAAGGATTTCGGCTCCCTGGTAACGAAGCGCGTTCATCACGAAATCAGGATTCTTGGGCCGCTTCGAGCAATCCTGCCCCGGTTGTCCCTCATCCAGATAACGCCACCCATCAAACAAATGAGGTCCGAACCCTGTGCGCCGGATGGATTTGAGGAACTGCTTGGGAATGATGGCATCCGTATCCACATTGGCGCGATCGAGAGGTACCACCAATCCGTCCAGAAGGATCAGAGGTTTCATGCTGCCTCCCCGAACCGCAAGGCCCTGACGTCCACGAAATGACCTGCCACGGCAGCTGCTGCCGCCATGGCAGGGCTCACGAGATGCGTACGGCCACCCGCTCCCTGACGGCCTTCAAAATTTCGATTGGAAGTGGAAGCGCAGCGTTCACCCGGTGACAGACGATCGTCGTTCATCCCCAGGCACATGGAACATCCAGGATTACGCCATTCAAAACCCGCTTCCCTGAAAATCACGTCCAGCCCTTCTTTTTCGGCTGCAGCCTTGACGAGCCCCGAACCGGGAACCACCAGGGCCAGTTTGACACCCGGTGCCACCTTGCGGCCGCGCACCACGTCAGCGGCCAGGCGAAGGTCCTCAATGCGGGAATTGGTACATGAGCCAATGAAAACCTTGTCCACGGCAATATCCTGAATAGGTGTCAGCGGGCGCAGGTCCATATACTCCAGTGCCCGCTTCATGCCTTCTCTGCGAACCGGGTCGGCTTCAGCCTCGGGATCGGGCACCACGCCATCTACCCCCACCACCATTTCGGGAGACGTCCCCCAGGTCACCAGGGGCACGATCTGGCTGGCTTCAAGCGTCACCACACAGTCAAAGGTCGCCCCCTCGTCACTGTGCAGGGTACGCCAGTAAGCCACGGCCTGGTCCCAGAGGGCACCTTTCGGGGCAAAGGGCCGGCCCTTGAGGTAATCGAGGGTCACGTGATCAACAGCCACCATGCCGGCTCGCGCTCCAGCCTCAATGG
>JAJZEL010000244.1 GCA_021828575.1 Pseudomonadota bacterium | reverse complement strand
TATCAATGGCTCGTCTCATGCAGCATTTGAGCAAGTCAATGAGTATGTCAACCCTGTGATGTCAGCTCTAGGTGTCGTCCCCTCGTCACCCTGCCTTGATAACCGTAGTTTCGATATCCCCTACATGTCCTGGGCAGATCCAACATGGAACGATGACAGCCTCACGTCGTTGCTGACCCCGTATGCGTATGCCTTTGCCAATATCACGGAAATGGCTGCAGAAGCCCCCGATGCCATTTCAGCCACCTTTGGATTTCCTATTGCTGAACTTTTCTGGGTGGCCGGTGCCTGGGGCCCCATGTACCCCCTGGATGGCAATATTGCTACATCGACCACACCTGAACAGGTTTCTCACCTTCTAGTGGCTCGCATCCTGGCCAAACTTCATGCCGCAGGCACACAACAGACCACAGCGGGGCAGGGGGCTTTGCAGTCTTGCGGAGCATTAGGGATTCCTCAACTGATTATGGACAAGCGTCAATACAAGACCAACCGCACCTATCCATTCCCTGACAATATGTGTACCCCTATAGGACGCCCGTTGATGCTGCAAGAAGCTGGCGCAGCGCGCCCCCAAGACAAGGACTATGGCTACTTCATCTTTCAGCGCAAAGATTGTTGTCAGCCTGTAACGGGGGCCGGCTCATGAAGCGATTCCTTGCTGGTGTGATGCTCCTGTGCGGACAATCACACGCCTCTTTCGCTGACACAGACACTGTGTTCCAGTCTATTCGTCACCCTTGGTCAAGTTATGTGTTTGTCTCGACAAACATGCCCGATGCCACGCTGATTGCTCTGGCCAAGCAAGCCTCGGTGGTGCATGCTGTCATGGTCATCAACGGCTTTCCCTCGGGTGACGCCGGCTGGTCAAAGAGTCAGCAGCGGATCCGTGAAATCAACACCGCGTGCTGTGGAGCCAGCCCCCCCAGCTGGCAGATCTATCCCCAGTTATTTCAGCAGTACCGCATAGTGTCCGTTCCTTCGGTTGTCATAGCCAAGACTGGAGGAACACGTCCCCAAGACTTTGCGAAGGTCACAGGGGACATCGGCTTTGGTGAAGCTCTCAAGCTGTTCGCTCAAAAATCATCCTATCCGGACATCCGCAATCGGGCGGCATACCTCTACCAGATTTTTGCAAAATCAGGCTATTAAAATAGACTGTTTTGTTGATTTTTATTTCTACATTTGATAGGATTGACACATCAAGGAGTGATGCTCAGTGAAGAATGTCTTGTTGTGCCTGGCAGTAGGATGTTGCGTCAGCTCCGGCTCACATGCCGGCAGCGACAACGCCGAGTACATGTACTCGCATCCTTACGCATCAGGTGCTGCCACGATCAACACCCCGGCTGAATATATATATTCAGCCCCCTTGCACGATGACCGCCCCGTGGGGGCGGCGGCGTACACTGCCGGGAAAGTCCCTCGTCAAACTTATGACTTATACAGCGCATACCGCGAAGCCGCGTTATGGCAAATCCGTGAAGATCAACGGATCGCCTTGCTCAAGGAGCATCAAGGTCAAGTGCATCACGCACACCACCGCCATACCGGCAAGCGACATGCTCACTGTGTCCATCACGCGCCTCAAGCCAAGGTTGTCATCTTGGGCGATCAGACTTGTGTTCCGCAGGTGGAGTTTGCTGACTCTCGGGATTGGAAAGACCACCTGGTCTGCTGGAATACGGGGAAAACAAAATGACAGATGACCTGCGCATCCCTCGCCATGGTAAAGCTGGCGTAGCCTTCGCCGGCGTCGAATTTCAAGATGCGGCGATCTTCTTAGCATCCTTTATCTCAGGCCTCATCATGGGCCGGTGGTGGGGCCTTTGGGGCTATATTGTGTTGCCATTTGCTGGCTATCAGGTCAATCGTTTTTACGTCGATTGGAAGAGCAATTCCACGCCGGGGCAATTTCGGCAATGGCTGTTTGAATGGGGGATCTTGGGTTATTCACGCGCCTTTGATGCACAACAAACAGTCTTTGTTGGTGATGGCAAGATTATTAACAAGGGATCTGTGCAGATGAATGATCTGTTACTTGAGAACGCCAGCCAAGCAGCAGGTGCCCAGCATGGAACTGAGTAATCGTGAAAAATCGGTCGCCGAACTGAAAAAGGAAAAGCAGTTCCTGGCCACAGGCTGGATCATCACCACTGTCATTCTGGCCCTGGCCATGCTCAAGATTGTCGCCCAGACGGACATCATCATTGAGCGCACCCCGGGCATGCCTTCCGAGAGCCGTCTGGAAAAGACGGCGATGGACAAGGGTTCCCAGCGGGCCATCCTGTGGAGTGTCACCGCCGCCATCGTGCAGGTGAACCCCGAGAATGCCCAGTACCAAAAGGAATTCATCTACCCCTTTTTGGCCCCTGCCATGTACACCCGGATTGTTCGCGACATCGATGCCAGTGTGACACGCCTGGCTCAACAGCATGAACTGGGCTCCTACTACATGGTGTTACGCAACCCAGGGTACCTCTATGACCCTGCGTTGGACCGTCATTTCGTGATTTGTGATGTGCATACGGTGAATGCCGCCAAAGATACCGCTGAACCCTATGTGTACGAATACAAAACGCACATTGAAAACTATCGCCTGGTGATCGACTCCGTATCTGCCTATCCCGGAGATAAACCTCACACCAGCAGCTGGCTGAAGGATCACAAGTCATGAACTGCACTAAGCTCTTGGCCATTGTTGGCATGATAATGACCGCTCAGGCATGGGCAGACTCCTCCAGCTGCCCACCGGCCTACGTGCGTCCCCATCACAGGGCTCATGCATACCATCCCAGGAAGAAGGTCTCGTCGGTCAAAGCCGAACATCGTGACCCCTTGAAGGTGGATTCTGGAACTGCTGTTGCGAACTCTCCAGCCCCAGCCATTGACCTGCCGGGGGTGATGCGTATCCAGGGCGAGAACCGCAAAGCCATCGACTTCACCGATGTCAGATACATTGATTGGAAGGATCTTGGATCACAGACCGTCTACATTTCTGTGGGCCAGCCCAACCTGATCAAGCTGCCGTTTTCCAATCCGGCCATCATCGAGGACAAGGCCTCGATCCAGGTCAATAAGCGCCCGGTCAGTAGCAATGTCTACGTAACCTGGATAGGAACAAATCCTCATCCCTCGCAGATGTTCATCGAACCCCCAGGAGGTGGTAGCGAGTCGTTAAGTCTGGAACTGGTCCCCAAAAACATCCCATCGCAAACAATCATCGTGACCGATGATGTCGCATCGTCCAGCCTGGCTCAGGCCTCTGCCGCCTCATCCAGCAGTCAGTATGTCACCCGCATTCAGGGCCTCATGGCATCCGTGGCCCTAAAAGGCACCCCCTCGGGGATGACTCGTGAAAGTTTGAATCTTCCCCCCATTGCCAAAGATGGCTTGATCATTACGCCCCTTCGCCGCTATACCGGCCTGCACGATGATCTCTACGTCTACCGGGTCGAAAACCCTGGAAAGACTATTGCCAGGTTGCATGAACAGGAATTTGACGGCCTGAAGGTTCTTGCGGTCTCTATCTACCCATCGCCCTTGTTACAGCCCGGTCAAAGCACGGAGCTGGAGATCCTGGCCGCCAAGGACAAGGGAGCCAAGCCATGAAATTTCTGGAGAAGTTCAAAGAAGATTGGAACGATACCAACCCCACAGCCAAGTACCTGATTATCGGCGTACTGGTGATAGGCGGTGGTTTAATCCTCTTTGGATCAAAGTCCCCGAAGCCCGTCAGCAGCAATGCTGCCGTTGTTGGGCAGACTCTGCCTCCATCCGAGTCGGCCTCCTCCAACGCATCCGATATGAGCATGGGCTCAGTGATTCCCAAGACAGACCGTAATCAGGGCATCGAGGACCTGCTGTTTAAGGTCAATGAACTCAATGATCGGTTGGATAAAATCGAGCATCAGCCTGCTGGTGAATCACTCGCAAAAAACTCCTTCACAAGCACGGCCCCTGTGCAAGGCCAGGGTGCAGCCACCAGCCCATCGGTGGATCTGAACAGCGCGTTACCTCCACCTAACAAGATGCCTGATTCCACTGCATCGACGACGAGCATTCCTCCAGTGAGCTTCGATCAGCCCTCCAGCAAAACCGATGAGATATTTCCCAGCGGAAAGCTCTCTTCAGCCCCCAAGGGGCCGATGCCGCCACAGATCGTTGTGCTGGATGCCCAAGTGACCACGCCGCAAAAAACCAGTCATGAGTACAGTCCGATTCTGCCGGTCAACTCAGGGCTGGATGCCATCATGCTGTCCGGGGTGAATGCGCGCCAAGCAGGCACAACCCCTGGCTTGGTTGGCGGTGTCAACTCGGCCAACAGCATCGGCGCACCGTTTGTGACCCGAATCAAGGGCAATGCCATCCTGCCCAATGGCTGGAAATTAGCGGATCTTGGCAATTGCTTTCTGGGGGGCTCGGCGGTCGCCGTACTGTCGGCCAGCCGCGCCTATGCAACAGCCGAAACGCTCAGTTGCATTGCCCCGGATGGGGAGGTCTGGGAATCCCAAGTCAAGGCATATGCGCTCGATGCCGATGGCACCTTGGGTATTGCCTGCAAAGTGGTCAGCAAACAAGGCACGGTCCTGATGCAGGCCGCGTTGGCTGGGGTGGCCAGCGGCCTCGGCCAGGCCCTGACCCCCATGGCTGTCCCAGCCTACAACACTGCTGCCGTAGGAGGCACGCAATCATATCAGATGCCATCAATGGGCTATATCGGCCAAACAGCGGTTGGCCAAGGTGTCAGCAATGCCGCTCAAATGTTGGCCAAATTTTACCTGGACTATGCCAACGAAATCTTCCCGGTCTGTGAAGTTGACTCCACCACGCGGGTCACCTGGATCCTAAAGCAGTCGGTTCGTCTTCACAAACACGTTGCCGAAGGAGCTGAATGATGAGAGCTAAGATCGTAAGTATCAGCGTATCGGCATTGGTGCTGTCTGCATGCTCAAGCATGTTCTTGCCACAGGGTTCGGAACATTACGACTGCAACCGCAAAGAAAATGCCAATTCACCCTACTGCCACTCGTTCCGAGGAGCGGAGTCATCCACAGACTCGAGCTTGCCAAAAACGCGCTATGACGAAACGGTCAAGATGAGCGAGCTGGACAAGCTGCAGGGGATCGAAGCGGCCCGCAAGAACAAAACTTCTTCGGTCGCCACATCCAGCAATCCGACACAGGCACTGCCAGGCATGGCACGACCGGCTCCCATGGATGGCGCTCCTGTACGGGACGGACCCGTGGTACAGCGCGTATGGATCAAGCGCCATGTGGATGAGAACGACATGTTGGTCGGCGACATGGTGGTTTACAAGGAAATTCAACCCACGCATTGGAGCGGTTTCCCCGCCGGCGGGTCAGATTCCGCCGAGCACACTGTGTACCCGCACTATCCATCAGCCGCCAGTTCAAAGACCCAGCCTCAGATCCCATCGACGGTCAGCAGCGTTGTGCAACCGACCAGTACACCGTCGTCCGATCCAGTTTCAGCGTCATCTGGTCAAAATGATGCCAACTTACCGCAATAACGGAGCCGCAATATGAAAAAGGAAAATCTTTTTGGAACCCTGGGTTTGATTGCCGGAGCTGCCTTGCTTCTGGCCACCGTCGGCGCATTGAACGGGGGCACGGCACTGTCCACCTCGGTATGGGACGCATTTGTCACCTGGGAAAAGAGCTTGCTCGCCTCTTCCTTCGTCGAGGCCGGAGCCTTGCTGGTCGTGGTCTGGGGCATCTGGCAAGCAGCCCACGGCAAGGGCTTTGCCTTCCTGTCGTTGACCATCGGCATCATCGCCGTTGCTGTGCTCGGCCCAACGGTGATCACCCAGATGGCCACGGCAACGCGCCCGGCAATAGTGGCCACAGCGACCCACCCGGCCGCCGCACCCATGACGGCAGGCAAGGCCATCTAAGCGTCAAGGTTTGCCGTGTGGGGAGCTGGAGCAGCAGTTTCTCGCACGGCCTTTTATCATCATCAAAATCCTGGA
>JAJZEL010000089.1 GCA_021828575.1 Pseudomonadota bacterium | reverse complement strand
ACCCCAGACTGTCCCTGACGGTCACCAGCACGGGCAACCCCTGTGCCACACTCTGACCTACTGTGCAGAATGCCTCGAACTGGTCCAGCACCCGAGGAAGATGTTCCAGTCCCGCGCTAGGGATACCCAGGCGAATGTCCACATGGATGGCCTGTACCCGCAACCGACCCTCTGCATTTCGCCCGAGATCCATGCGCCCTTGCGAGCGCATGGGTTCCGGGCTCATACGGAATTTACGCATGGCAAACAGCAACGCATCCGTCATGCAATTCACTACGGCTGCCACCAGAAGGTGTCCTGGTGTGGGCCCCTGACCTGATCCCACCGGAGGTGCTTCGTCCACTTGCAGGATTGGCAGCGTCTCACTGAAAGACACATGAAACCGGTAGTCCTGCTGCTGCTCGAGCACCACAAAAGGCTGATCCCATATCCGCCACCTCTCAGGCCTGTTTTTCCGTGTGCTGGAGGATATTGCCAATCAGGCTTTCCAACTGGACAGGGGGCAAGGCCCCTGAAACCCGACCCAGCTCCTCCCCCCCCTGAAAAACGGCCAGAGTAGGAATGGAGCGGATCTGAAACCGGGCCCCGACTGCTTGTTCTGCTTCGGTGTCTACTTTGACAAAAAACAACTTTCCACCATGGCGGTGGGCCGCAGCAGCAAATGTGGGAGCGAAACTGCGACAGGGCGCACACCAAGGGGCCCAGAAGTCCACGATGACTGGTAATGTCGATTGCCCCAGCGCCTGAGACAACATGGATGCATCCATGGCATAGACCGCATCCAGCAATGGCTGCTTGCAGGAACCACAGACCGGATGATCAGCCAGGCGTTCTTCCGGAATGCGGTTTGCCGTATGGCAATGCGGACAACTCAATTGAATCACTGGGGTTTCCCCCCCATGTCGATGGTCTTTCCCTGAGACAGGGAAGTGACATAGGTCACCAGAGCCGTCAGGTCGTCACTGCCCTGGTCAGGTGCCTGACCTTCCAGTGCCCCACCGATGCAATTCTGTATCTGATCGTTCAGGGTCACCACCTTGCCATGTCGTTTGTTGAACCTGGGGAATACAGCCGCCGCATTGGCCAAACTGGGAATGGGTTTTCCATTGGGCAAATGTCCTGCGGATTCGCCATCATTTACATGGCCGGTTTCGCAGACTCGACCATTGCCCTGAAAGGTATTGTGCTGGAACAGATCCTTGCCATGGGCAATGACCTTGAGCAAATCGGGATCCGCGACGGATGCGGAAAAAGCTGGAGTGGCCACTGCAATCAGCCCCGCCAGGGCAATGCCATTCAAAGTGAGGGAACAAACCAGATGACGGATATTCATGACACCTCCTCGAAAATTGAAGCACAGGGGGACGGTCAGTGTAGCACGCTCACATCACGTCCTGAAGCGTGACACCTGTTCCTTCAGACGGTCGGCAAGATCATGCAACTGCTGGATGGCCTGTGTGGCCTGTTCCGTTTCCCGGCTGTTGTCCTGGCTCATGCGCGCAATGTCCTCCACACCTGAGGCTACCCCTTCATTGAGGGTTTTCAGGTCACCGGCAATTTCACTGATCTGGTTCACGGACTCACTGGTTTCGACCGTCACATTCCGGGCGCTGGACAGGGCCGCATTGACCTGTCCAAGCAACTGGCGACTGCCCTCAAGGGAATCCTTGCCTTTCACGATGGCTGTTTCTACCACAGCAGAATGCTCCGCCAGCGTCGTCATGGCCGTCTCAATCTCTCCGGCATAACGTCCAGACTTTTCCGCCAACTTGCGCACCTCATCCGCCACCACGGCAAACCCCCTGCCCTGTTCTCCGGCCCGTGCAGCTTCAATGGCAGCATTCAGGGCCAGCAAGTTGGTCTGATCAGCAATGTCTTTCACTTGGTTGGTCATCTGACTGACTGACTGGGTACTACCTATCAGACTGGATATGGCTATCTCGATTGCGCGAAACGTGTCTTCCATCCCACCCATTTCCGATGAGAGAGAATTGGCGCGTTCCTTGCCTTCTGCAGATTGCCGTGCACTTTCCGTGGCCAATCCACGAGCCTGATCCGCCTGCTCGCCCATCTGGTGAATGTGGCCAGTCATGCGCGTCATGGCTTCCGCCGCAATCCCTGCTGCTTCATTCTGCAGCGCCGAGGACTCTGTGATTCGCTGCGCCGAAACGGTCACCAGTTCGGATTGACTGGACAGGCCCATGACGAACTGGTGAATGTCCGCCACCATGTCCCTGAGAGATTCCCTGACCCGCTCTGCATTTGTGGACAATTCACCCATCTCGTCCCGGGATGAGCAAACCACAGGCACCGTGAAATCCCCCTTAGCCAGACGGGACAGATCATCTCGCAAACGATGTGTCGGATCCAGGATATAGCGCCGTATGAGCCAAGCGTACACCATGAAAGCCAGCGCCAATGCTACCACCAACCCAGCGAGGCTTCCCATCAATCCCTGCCGTGCAAAGGCAGCCGCCTCGCTGGCAGATTGGTCGGTCTGCCTGACGATCATTTCTGCTGCCGCTGTCAGCAGTTCAGTGGGCTCACGGTCCATGCCTTTCACAGCGGCATCCCCCGCCTTGCTGTCAAAACCACCGTCCTTGAAAGCCTGGAATCCCTGACGGTAGGCAATACCCATCACTCCATGCGCCTTGATGAAAGCTTCCACCTTGTCACGGGCCGGCCCGGGCTCCAACTGGTTGGCCAGGGTCAGGCCATGTTCATGCACCTGAGCTTCCTCTTTCTGGAAGTTGGTCCAATATTTGTCCAGTGAATCCGGGTCACTGCCCCTCAACAGGGTGTCCTTCCATTCCTGCACCTGTTTCTTGAAATCCACCTGCAGGATGCGAACAGCCCGTTCCTGCGCAGCGTCAACCTGAATGTGGGTTTCAAAGGAATGGATACTCTTCCAGGACACGGCATAGCCTGCGAGCACCGCCAGCAATACCAGCGCACTGCCAATACCGGATACCAGAAACAGTTTTCCCCGTATGCCCAGATGGTCCATGGTTTGATCCGCACTCAATCCGTCACCATTCCTATATCGACCGTCTCACAGCTAGCTTGAGGCGTATTTACCCGCGTTTTAAAAGTTACAAAACATGACGACTCGTCTCTCCGGCCTGTGAATTGCAGTAGAATGAGCTCCCAGTGGATCCCCTGCAAGCCGAGGAACCTGCGCAGTGAAATTCATGTTTGATTCTTTCCTGACCTGGCTGCTACTCGGGGAAGCGGCAACGCTCGCTTATATTGCCTGGGTGGCCAAGCTGGCAGACCTGACCGGTCTGGCGCTCATACTTTTCCCTGAACTGGCTGCCCTGGCCTACGGTGTTTTCAGCCGACCCCAGGGCGCGTGGGCCAGAGCTCCCCTGATGCTTGTGGTCACCCCCACCTTGACTGCCATTGTCGGCATCCTCATCGAACAACATGCCGCCTACGGATTGCCTTCCGTCCTGCTGTCCGTCGCCAGCTCATTTGTCATCATCCGTGTCCTGAAATCCCCCATTGCACCCGCCCTCTCCGCAGGCCTGCTTCCCCTGGTTCTGAAAGAAGGCAGCTGGTGGTATCCCGCCGCCACGCTAGTGGGCACAGCCATGCTGGTCACCTGCCTGATTCCTTATCGTCGTACTCTGGCAAACAGGGCGCAGCCCTCCGGAGAACCCACTATCACGCCGACTCAGGTTCCCATGTACGCCTGGGCAGGGTTCTACCTGGTATTTCTGATGGCCTCGGTTGGTCTGGTGGAACTGACCGGACTGCGTTTCATCCTGTTCCCTCCGCTCGTGGTCATCAGCTATGAAATGTTTGCCCACTCGCATGCCTGCCCCTGGGCCAGAAAGCCCCTGATCCTGCCAGTGGTCTGTGCGCTGTCAGCCGCAGGGGGTGTCATCGTTCACCAGGCTTGGGGCAATGGGCCGCTCGCCGCCATGCTGGCTGTGGCGCTGGCCCTTCTGATTTGCCGGTTGTTCAGGGTATATGTCCCCCCTGCAGCGGCCGTCAGCCTGTTACCCTTTGTCATGGGCCCGGCAACCTTCATGTTGCCTGTTGCCGTGGGTGCGGGAACACTGTTGCTGGGATTGAGCTTCCTTCTCTACCAGTCCCTTTACCCTCCCACCTCGGAAGAGGACGGTACCCGCTAGGCGCTCAAACCTTCCAGGAAGGGCAGGCTGTCCTCCACACATCGACGTCCAATCTCGATAGCTTCAGCCGCACGATGAAAATCGAAGAATCCCAGAGTGGACACTTTGGGAGTCAGCAACACGTCAGGCGGATCACCTGCCAGGCGGCTGCGTGCAATGCGCACCTGCATGACGTTGATGCTACCCGCCAGCACCTCCCTCAGAGAAGGACGGGCCTGCCCTCCATTTTTCTGGCGATGATTCGCAAACATGTCGGCACTCAGATCCACGGCAATGACAAACTCGGCCCCCATGGCCCGCGCCAGAGAAACGGGTATCGGATTCACCAGACCTCCATCCACCAGCGTATCCCCAAGTCGCTGAACAGGCGTCAACAGGCCTGGCATGGCAATGGAAGCACGCACCGCCTCCACTGTGGATCCTTCACGCAGCCAGATTTCGACCCCAGAGTGAAGCGATGTGGCCACGGCACCATAAGGCAATGACAAATCCTGAATGGGACGATCCACGAAATTCAAGCGAAAATGCTCCATCAGCCGCTCACCCTTGAGCATTCCCCCATTCAGCGTCACATCCAGCAAAGAAAACACCTGTTTGACACCCATGTCGAGCAGCCAGCGCTCAAACCGGTCCATTTCTCCCGCAGCCAGCACCGCCCCCACCAGCGCCCCGATAGACGTGCCACACACCAGGTCAGGATGAATGCCTTTTTCACTTAGGGCACGAATGACACCCACATGTGCCCAACCGCGTGCTGCTCCTCCGCCCAGCGCCAATCCTACCCTGAGCCGGGATGGCAACTCGAGTGTTGCCTCCTGAATGAGCGCGGTTTTCTTGAACCTGCCAAAAAAACTCATCACGAAAACCCCGGATTCCATTTCAACGAATATGACTATAATGCACTGGACACGAGCGTATGACCATTTACAGTTCACCCCCTGCTTGGAACATCCTGTCATGGCGTTGAATCAACTGCTGAATAAAATATTCGGGATTTCCCCCAAACGTCAAAAAGAAGATCGTGACCTGCGTTTCAAGCTGATCGGGCTGGAACTGGCTGACGAGGAAATGTTCTGGATCGACCCGATGGGGCAGATCCTGGATGCCAATCGCACAGCTTGCCAGAAACTGGGCTACACCTTGGAAGAAATGCGCCAGCTGTCCGTAAAGGATGTGGATGCCGCATTCGATTTCGACCTGTGGGACTCTCATTGGGCTGACCTAAAAAAACACAAGGTGCTCCGATTCGAATCCAGGCACCGACATCGGAATGGGAACGAGTTTCCCACGGAGATCGTGGCCAATTTCTTTGAATTCGAGGGTCAGGAGTACAACTGCGCATTGGTGCGTGACATCACGCAACGTAAGGATGCCGAGGCACGAATCATTCGCCTGGGGAAACTTTATCGTGCCTTGAGCGAAGTCAATCAAGCCATTGTACGCATGGAAGAAGAACCCCAGCTGTTCCCTCTGGTGTGCCGAATGGCCGTGGATTTCGGAGACATGACCCTGGCTGCCGTCAGTCGTGCCAATGACGACTTTCAATACCTTCGTCCCATCGCTGTCTACGGAAAAAACCAGGGCTACATGGAGGGCATCACCCTTCCTCTGGACAGCAGCCTGCCTGAAGGCAACGGACCTGCCGCCCAGGCATTTCGCGAAAACCGCAACGTCATCGTTGCAGATTACCTGCACCAGGACATCACCCGTCCCTGGCATGAGCGTGCTGCAAGATATGGATGGAATTCCAGTGGCAGCTTCCCTATCCAGAGGGGTGGAAAACCTTATGCGCTATTGAGTGTTTACCACGAGCATCCCGAAGCCTTCGACAAGGAGGTGACGATCCTCCTGGAAG
>JAJZEL010000036.1 GCA_021828575.1 Pseudomonadota bacterium | reverse complement strand
ACCAACAGCACCACCAGTACCAGCAGCCACTTGACCACTTGTGCAATGACAGCCTCCACATGCAGTGCAGGGTGAGCCATGTCTACCAACTGTGCAGTTCTTCCAAACCAAGTATGGGTCCCTGTACCTGCCACGACCGCCGTGGCCTCCCCATGCCTGATAACCGACCCTGAATACAGGGAGTCACCTTGGTTTTTTGTCAGCTCTACCGATTCTCCTGTCAATGCGGACTGGTCCACCTCCAGTCCCCCTTGAACCACCAGCAGGTCGGCGGGTACAAAATCTCCGCTGCGCACGCGCACCACGTCACCCGGAACCAATTCCTGTGCAGGTAGGGAGGCCCATTGCCCATCACGAAGTACTCTGACGGTAACCTGAAGTCTGTTTTTCAAGGCGGTGGCTGCTTTCGAAGCGCGCTGTTCTTGAAAAAAACTCAACAATGCATTGACCAGCAGGAGAAACAAGGCTAATCCCATATCCAGTGGCCTGTGTATGGCCCAGGACAGTAACGCGATCAGCTCGATCATCCAGGCGGAAAGACCCCAGAACTTACTTAAAAAAAGAATCGTCACATTCTGTTTATTTTCGGGAATTTCGTTTTTCCCATAACGATTTTTTCGTTCGATTACATCGGTCTCGGTCAGGCCCAATGTCAGGTTGCACTGCAGACGGTCCAGCGTGTCCTGAAAAGAGACACCGTTGACTTCCTGGCCATTCCCGGACCCCTGATCTGGAGAAGCAGACATCAGCCCAACCCCTGGATAACTGTAGGAAGCGCTTTTTCGGAGGTGTGGGGGTAATCCCGACTGAAATGGAGGCCGCGGCTTTCCTTTCGGGCCTGGGCGGATTTCACGATGAGGTCGGAGACCTGCACCAGGTTTCTCAATTCCAGCAAGTCACGGCTGACGTGAAAATTGGCATAAAACTCAAGGATCTCTTCCGAAAGCAGTTTCAACCGATGGACAGCCCTTTCCAACCGCTTGTCAGTTCGGACAATGCCCACATAGTCCCACATGAACCTGCGAAGCTCATCCCAGTTATGGGAAATCACGACTTCCTCGTCGGCATCAGTGACCTGACTGCTGTCCCAGGAAGGCAAGGGAGGGATTTCATGCCGGGACTGGTGCATGATGTCCCATGCGCAAGCCGTTCCCATGACCACGCATTCCAACAGGGAATTGCTGGCCAGCCGATTGGCACCATGAAGCCCCGTATATGCTGTTTCACCCACAGCATACAAGCCTTCCACATCCGTTTTTCCCTTCAGGTCCGTCATGATTCCTCCGCAGGTGTAATGGGCTGCCGGAACCACAGGAATGGGCATGGACGCCATGTCAATGCCCAGTTCGAGACATCGCTGGTAAATCGTTGGAAAGTGTTCCCTTATGAAAGGAGCCCCTTTATGGGTAATGTCCAGATAGACACAATCTATTCCCAGGCGCTTCATTTCGAAGTCAATGGCCCTGGCCACCACGTCCCGGGGCGCCAGTTCGGCACGGGAATCGTGAGAAGGCATGAAACGGGTACCATCTGGCAAACGGAGAACTCCCCCTTCGCCACGTACTGCCTCCGAAATGAGAAAGGACTTGGCATGAGGATGGTAGAGACAGGTAGGGTGAAACTGGATGAATTCCATGTTGGCCACTCGACATCCCGCACGCCATGCTGAGGCAATGCCATCTCCTGTTGCCGTGTCCGGATTGGTGGTATAGAGGTACACTTTTCCGGCCCCACCTGTGGCCAGCACCACCTGATTGGCCGCAAATGTTTCCACCTCTTCGGTCACTTCATTCAATGCATACAACCCCAGGCAATGATTGTTGCCTGGCATGCGCAATTTTTCCGTTGTGATCAAATCCACCAGCATATGGTGGTCCAGCAATGAAATATTGGGATGCTCAAGCAGTTTGGGATAGAGGGACCCCTGGATTGCTGCTCCAGTAGCATCCGCCACATGAACCACGCGCCTTCTGGAATGGCCGCCCTCTCGCGTGAGATGCAGTGCACCCTCTTCACGAGTGAACGCCACTCCCTGTCGAACCAGCCAGTCCACTGCTTCAGGAGCATGTTCCACAATGAAACGGGTCACTTCCGGGTCGCAGAGGCCAGCGCCGGCCAGCAAAGTATCCGACAGGTGGCTTTCGAAACTGTCCGTTTCCGCATCCATGACAGCAGCAATTCCACCTTGTGCCCATCCGCTGGCCCCATCCTGAAGGGATCGCTTTGTCAGAAGGGCCACGCGGCGGTTTTCAGCAATGCGGAGCGCGGCAGTTGCTCCGGCAAGCCCGCTACCCACCACAAGAACGTCGAATACTTTCATGAAAACAGGGAAATCACAAAAAAGCCTGTATTTTTAACATGTTAATAACAAATAATGACAAAAATTAATGTCGAGATCTCTGACTATATTTTATATTTATGCCGGTGAGTGAAACCAGTCGTAATAATCAGGAATACACTCACAGCTGATTCCCAATAATCTAATAACAAACACAAAACTAGGCAGGGCAGGAGAATGGGCAAACAACTTTTGATACTCGAAGATGATCGCATGATGGTGTACATGATACAGAGTGTCATGAAGCCCATCGGATACGATCTGGTGCACTGTACCACAGTCAAACAGGCAAAAGCCTTGCTGCACCAGTTCAGATTTGAGATTGCCCTTGTGGACATCGGGTTGGGTGCAATGGAGGAAAATGGCCTTTCTTTCGTCCGGCATGTGCGTGAATTCCACCATGACATTGGCGTCATTGTGATCAGTGGAAACAATACCGTCATGGATCGCGTACTCGGCATTGAAATGGGGGCCGATGATTATCTGACAAAACCATTTGAACTGCGCGAATTGACTGCACGAACCAGCCAGTTATCCAGGCGAATGAGAAAGCATCCCCAAGTGAAAGGTGATGTGCTGATTCGCTTTTCCGGGTTCACGTTAGACCGGCTCCGCAGGTCAGTGGTCTGGGAAGAGACCACGCCAGTGAATTTGACTAGCCGGGAGTATGACCTGTTGCATTGCCTTCTGGAAAATGAAAATCAGGTGGTTCACAGAAATGTACTCATGAGCATGATTTGCGGCCGGGAATGGAGCACGCTGGACCGTTCTGTGGATGTCCTGGTGTCAAACTTGCGCAGCAAGCTCAGAAAATATAACCCGGGGGAGATCCTGATCAAATCCGTTCGAAGCCAAGGCTACTGTTTTGGGGGCGTCATCGAAAGGGTACCCAGAACACAGGAGATGACAGCAGTCGCCATCAACCAATGATGGTATCTTCCAGCACGCGACGAAGGTACTGGCCATAGCCATTGTTTTTCATTCTGGCGGCCATCTCCTCCAGCCGGGTGGAGCTGATCAGTCCCATCCGGTAGGCAATTTCTTCCGGGCATGCAATCTTGAGCCCCTGCCTTTTTTCAACAGTTTCGATGTATTGGGCTGCTTCGAGCAAGGATTCATGTGTTCCCGTATCCAGCCAGGCAAAGCCGCGACCCATCAACTCTACTTGCAGCTCTCCCTGCTCCAGATAAAGACGGTTCAGGTCCGTGATTTCCAGCTCTCCCCGGGCAGAGGGTCTTAGCATGGCTGCCCGGTCGCATACCTGCCTGTCGTAGAAATAGAGCCCGGTCACTGCGTATCGGGAACGCGGCCTGGCAGGTTTTTCTTCTATACCCAATACACGACCAGTGGTATCAAATTCCACTACCCCGTAGCGTTCAGGGTCAGAGACGGCATAGGCGAATACCGTGGCACCGTCTTCACGTTGCCCAATGCGGTTCAGCATGGTTGAAAAATCATGACCATGAAAAATGTTGTCACCCAATACCAGTGCTGAAGGATGATTCCCGATAAAGTGCCTCCCAATCAGAAACGCCTGTGCCAATCCTTCAGGCGCGGGCTGGACGGCGTACTGGAGAGAAAGTCCCCATTGTTCACCATCTCCCAGCAATTGCTGAAAACGGGGAGTGTCCTGCGGAGTGGAGATGATCAGGATGTCACGTATTCCCGCCAGCATCAGTGTACTCAACGGGTAATAAATCATGGGCTTGTCGTACACGGGCAACAATTGCTTCGACAGTACCTGAGTGACCGGATAGAGACGGGTGCCAGACCCGCCAGCCAGAATGATGCCTTTTCTCATGGAGCGCTCCTGGCAGATCCATAATGGGTTTCCATCCAGTGACGATAAGCCCCGCTTCTGACGCGCCCGACCCATTCCGAGTGGGCCAGATACCATTTAAGAGTGTTTTCGAGGCCGGTTTCAAAGGTGTTGGAAGGCACCCATCCCAACTCTTGCCGGATTTTTCTAGCGTCAATGGCATATCGCCGATCATGACCCGGCCGATCCTGAACAAACTGGATCAACGATTTATATCCACCGGCTGGAGGATGGGGCAATAGATGATCCAGAAGATGGCAGATGCCATTGACCACCTGCAGATTGGAGCGTTCGCTGTCTCCACCCACATTATAGGTTTCTCCCGGGCGTCCTGCTTCCAGAACGCGACGTATGGCACTGCAATGATCACTGACATGCAGCCAGTCCCTGATATTCTGGCCATCTCCGTATACAGGAAGGGGCTGCCGGTCTACCGCATTGAGGATCATGAGTGGAATCAGTTTTTCAGGAAACTGGAAAGGACCATAATTGTTTGAGCAGTTGGTGGTTAGCACGGGAAGGCGAAATGTGTGAAACCATGCACGCACCAGATGGTCCGATCCAGCTTTGGAAGCAGAGTAGGGGCTGTTGGGCGAGTAGGGGGTCTGTTCCGTAAAGGCAGGATCGTCCGGCCCCAGAGTGCCATACACCTCGTCAGTAGATACGTGCAGGAAACGGAATGCATCAGCCTCTCCGCGCGACAATTCGCTCCAGTAGGCGCGCACAGCTTCCAGGAGGCGAAACGTCCCACCCAGATTGGTTTCAACGAAGTCGGCGGGACCATGGATGGAACGGTCCACATGACTTTCTGCTGCAAAATTGAGTACTGCCCTTGGGCGATGCTCTCTCAGCAGGCGTTCCACCAAACCGGTATCACCAATGTCACCTTGCACCAACTGGTGTGGGGCTCCTGACTGTTGCAGTGCTGCCAGGTTTTCAGGGTTTCCTGCATAAGTCAGCTTGTCCAGATTGACTACCGGCTCATCGTGATGCAGAAACCAGTCCAGCACAAAGTTCGAACCGATGAATCCGGCACCGCCGGTCACAAGAATCATTTGGTTTTATCCCTGTTAACGTCCATATCTCTGGCAGGCGGTATAATAGCCGCGCAGTATCCTCATCAGCAAGAAGTGTGGAGGACTTGTGGGAAAACGTTATCCTCTGCTATCAGAGCCACTGATGGCTTTCATCCAAAAGCAAAGAGTTTTTTTCGTCGCCACTGCCGGACCTTCCGGGCGAGTCAATCTTTCCCCCAAGGGAATGGATACTTGCAGGGTCCTTGATCCGGGCAGGATCATCTGGTTGAACGTCACCGGCAGTGGTAATGAAACAGCCGCACACCTGTTGCAAAATTCCCGCATGACCCTCATGTTCTGCGCCTTTGAGGGAAGCCCAATGATTCTTCGCGTTTATGGTCAGGCAAAAACCATTCTGCCCGGGCATCCCATCTGGGAAAACCTTTATGCTTCTTTTCCTGCCTTGCCTGGAGCACGGCAAATTTTTGACCTGGAGATCGATCTGGTCCAGACCTCCTGCGGTATGGGTGTTCCCTCTTTTGATTTCCAGTCAGAACGTACTGCCTTGAATGAATGGGCGCAAAAAAAGGGGGCTGACGGACTACAGCAGTATTGGCTAAGCAGGAATCAGGCGTCTCTTGATGGGAATGAAGCACCCATTCCCATTTCATAAAGTTCGTATAATTTATATTATGTTAAATAAAAGACGAAAAACCATGCCGATCAATTCAGCAAGGAGTTCTTTGCCACCATCAACCGGTTACGGCCGGTATTTTTGGCGTCATAGAGTGCCATGTCAGCACTGTGAATGAGTTCATTCAAATCGGACATGC
>JAJZEL010000141.1 GCA_021828575.1 Pseudomonadota bacterium | reverse complement strand
TGACCTACCTAGGGAAGCATGATTATCAGAAAGCCTTGGCAGAAATCCAACACCAGTTGAAACTGCATCCCCAATCGGCAGATTTCTATAATTTCCAAGGGGCTGCATATCTGGGGTTGAATGACCTGACCCATGCTGAAAAAAGTTTTGAGCAGGCCTTGGCACTGGATGCCCATTATGTGCCGGGTCGGTTGAATTTGGGGGAATTGTATCTCCAGTTGCGGCGCACGGATGCCGCACGTCAGCAGTTTCAGACAGTGCTGGATCAGGATCCCAAGAATGAGCAGGCCATGTTATTTATGGCGGGCCTGGCCCAGGCATCGGGAGACCTGAAGGGTTGGAACGAATGGCTGGAAAAGGCAGCTCAGGCTAATCCAGGCGACTTGCGTCCTCGGCTGCAGCTGGCACAAGAGAAACTCTCAAAAGGGGATGCAAAAGGGGCTGTCAAAGAGGCGGAAGAAGCTGCCAAATCCAACCCTGGTAATGTGGCCGCACTGGATTTTCTGGGTAGCATGCAGTTGCAGGCGAAAATGACCAAGGATGCGGTTCAGACCTTCAAGGAAGAAGTGGATCAGCACCAATCCCCAACCCAATCTGCTCAGGGGTATTTACACTTGGCAATAGCCCAGGTAGCCGATTCGGATAACCTGTCGGCAGAAGTTTCACTGCAGCGTGCGCTCGACTTGTCTCCTGGTTATGCAGATGCTTTGGCCGCATTGATGACCCTGGACCTGAAATCAGGCCATGTAGATAAGGCGAGTGAAGTGGTCATGGCTTATCAAGCAAAGTTTCCGCGGTCAGCCATTGGTTTTCTGGCGCAGGGTGATCTGGAAATGAGTCAGAAGCAGTACACTGAAGCAGTGAAGTCCTATGAACAGGCGCAATCCAGAGAGCCTTCCACGCTGGGTATCGTCAAACTTCATGACGCGTTAAGCCAGGCAGGCCAGGAAAAACAAGCAGACCAACGTTTGGAACAGTGGGTAGGGGCCCATCCCTCCGATATGGCGGCGCGTAGCTACTTGGCAACGATGGACTTGAGGGCAGGACGAGACAGGGATGCGGCGGAGCAGTACCAACAACTTCTGCAGCGTGCGCCGAATGATTTGACTGCGCTTAATAACCTGGCTTGGTTGTACCAGAGGACACATGATTCCAGAGCCATTGTGTTGGCCCAGAGAGCATATAAACTCAGCCCTGATAATCCACAAGTGATGGATACACTGGGCTGGATCATGGTTCAGGGACAAACTGACGTCCAGGGTGGTTTGGGTATGCTGAAAAAGGCAACGGAGGCAGCCCCTCAAGTGCCAGATATCCGTTTTCATTATGCCGTAGCATTGGCTAAAACAGGGGACAAGACCGAAGCCAAAGACATACTGAAACAGTTGCTGGATTCAGGAGTCGCATTTCCACAGAAGGAAGAAGCCAAGCAGATCATGAAAAACTTGTAAATCAGGATATGGAGTCTTAGTAACGATACGACTGAATACGCAACAAAAAAGCCACACTAAAAAGTGTGGCTTTTTTGTTGCTAGCTAAAGAGCGCGATCAGGCAAAAGTCTTGCGTCTGCGCATGGCCAAGGCTACTCCCACCAGACCCGCACCAAAGAGTGCTACGGTGGCGGGTTCAGGCACATACTGGAGGCTGAATTGTCCGCTATTTTTTACGAAGAAATAACCACCGGCTATGTTGTTGGCCACAGGACCGCTGAAACCGGAAACGCTAGACAAATACACATCCTCGAAATAGTAGGGGACGCTACCAGTTCCCGAGCTTGGGGGAACCGAATTGAAAGTCGTGTTGACGGATGCGTTGGCAGTCACGTAACCAGTCAGTTGACTGTACAACAACGGGTTGCCAGTGGAATCCAAGAATGGAGCGTTGGCACTGGTCAGTGGTTGTCCGTTGTTTCCATAAACAGATGTTGGGGCAAGACCTGTCACGGTAATGGTGCCGTTAGAGGTGGGCGTCAGGTTGGCATTAAGGAACCCACCACTGGTGTTGGGATTCAGAGTGGGCATGATATTAAAAACAGCTAACAAGGTACCGGAGCAAGCACCTGCACAATTGCTGCTGGTAGTTCCAAACACCTGGCTGGCATTATAGTAAAAGCTGATCGTTCCACCGTTATACACAAAATTCGGAGTGGAAGAGTTCAAATTGGCGGTGTCAGTGGCGTTGATTACAGCTGTCAATTGTCCTCCCCCCAGATTCAGCGCGGGAATGGAGGATTCATTAAAACCGGTGAACGTGTACACACCAATGTCGGTGGAGTTATAGATACCTGATTGCGATGTGGCCGTGTTGGTCACCAAGCTGTTTCCAGCAAAATCCAAGGTATTGATGCCCACGGTCTGGCCGCTTGGCAAGTTGAGTGTCCAGTTGCTGATGGGGCCTGGAAGCACAGAGGCAGAAGCAGACACGGAAGTGACGGCAAAGAGTCCCGCCCCGACTGCCAAGGCCACTGCACTTTTCTTAAAACTTTTCATTTGTTTCATCTCCTGAATTTATTGGGGAACTGCACCACACCTAATTCAAAGCAGAAACCATGCCAGTCAATTTAATCCATTGATTTTAAATGTAATTACTGTTGTTTGTTTGGTGAGGAAAAAGGTGGGTGTAAAGAAATTCGACAGTCTGGGTCACAGTCCAAGTTTTGACAGAGGGAGCCTGAGTGAACGTGCCCTGGCAGGGAATGAATGCCCGATGCGCCCCATGAAAACGGCATGTTCCAGCGTTTCAGGCTCACCTGTGCTCTTGGAGAGTGCTTGGGAGATTGATTTAACGGCTTGCATTGTTCCGGGAATAAGGGAAGGGGCTACGTTGCTGGAAGCGTATCGGTGAAAGATTAGCGGGGCCATCTCAGGCTGGAGTTGAAGACCCAGCCGAGTGGCTGTTAACCAGAAGCGTTGCAGGGCACGCCCTGCATCCAGGTAATTTTGGGTCGTTTTCGGTGGGGTTCGGGCCTGAAGAACAAAGTGTGCACCACAGAACCAGGCAGGCAGGATATCTAACTCGAGTCTGGGGGTCCAAGTGCCTCCAAGCCAAGTGTTGAAAAAGTTAACGCGGTGCCAGCTCTGCATGACCCATCGCATCAACTTCAGGGTGACGGGATCCAATCCGATGGCCTGGTCCGGCACCTTGTCCTCGCTGTGACGGGATTTCCATTCGATTACTTTTTTATGTACCTGGTAAGCTTCGGGAATAGTTAAGCGCAGACGTCCCGTTTGTGACATCAGCCGGGCCATTTGCAGGCGCTTGCCCGCGCCCTCTATCCAAAACACGGTGTGATCGGGTCCCAGTGATTCTGATAATGCGGTTTTTTCATTTCCGGTCAGAGGGTGGGTGCTGAAGGGGCGCCTTTGTACCGAACGTTCGCGGATAAAAGTGGCCAGCGGATGAGAGGGAGTTCCAGTCACCTGTTGAAATTGCACATCCACAAGGGTAGAGGTTTCAGTGCTTTCCGGCTTGAGGGTGAAATGGGGGACCCAGCCCTGTAAACTGGCTGCCAACTCGATATTCTGCAGCAGGGCGCCCAGAGCGATCTGGCTGGCACGTCCCTGAAAGTCATAAAGGCAGTCTTCACGGGTATCAAAGCCATGCACGACCACATGGGTAGGATCAGTGATTTCGAAACGCCAAGGCTGGGTATTGTCACCACTGGGTGCCCAGCGTGCTAATTCCAGCACAGCCTCCAACGGAGTGGAGGTGGGGCGATTCATCGTGTTATTTGCCTGGAAAAGCGCCGGCGCGCCACCATGAGGGCCAGCCGTTGCAACGGATGCCGATGCCCGCCAGGGCGCCAAGTACGGACCATTCTGTTTCGGTAGGCATCAAATTGTTGGCCATGGGGAGCGCAAAGAACTTGTCCTCGGTCCAAAAGAATTTTCAGGGCTTCCGTGGCGACCATTCCGGCGCAAATCTGGCATGCCATAACGGTGGAAGGTCCCTTTTTTTCCGCAAGGCGCACGGCAGAAGGGTCAACCAGATAACCAAAATGAAGGCCTGCTGGCGCTAGCCCTAGCAGGAATTTCAAGCCCTTTTCCAGTTCTGTACAGCCGTTCCATCCGAAGTAGTCTTCAAAAGTCATTTTCCCGGGTAAAAAACTCAGCAATGCTGAGCTCATGCCCAGCGGAGCTGCTGTTACAGCGGGAATGGAAAAGCGAGCGCATGCAGAAAAGGTGTCTTCCCTGGCTTGGAAGGCAAAAAAATCCAGGCCATCCACATAAAGGTCCACGTTCTCGAAAAAAACGTCCAGGTTATCGCGGGTTACCCCTTCCGGGAATATCCGGATATCCAGTTCAGGGTTGATGTCCCGAGCCATTTCGGCCAGAACTTCGGCTTTGGGACGGTTCAGATGGGACAGGGTTGCACCGACCTGACGATTGAAATTATGAATTTCGAAGGTATCGAAGTCGGCAATGTGAAAAGAGCCAATGCCCAAGCGGGCCAAAGTGAGCAGGTGAACGCCCCCCACGCCTCCCATACCCGCGATTGCTACCCTTTTTTGGCGCAGACTGGCTTGCTCTTTCTGGGTAACCCAGCCTATATTCCGCGAGAAGGCGTTCTCGTAGTCGAATGGCGATGTACCGCTCAAGAAGACATCCTCCGCAGGCGGCCTAGAATCCCGCTTTCGTCTGCCTTTGTGAAGAAATAGGGGTACAGGGATTTTTCAGTGGAAGGTGCTTTGTCCATGAGCCCCCCCAGTTTTTCTACCTGCCGTGACATGTAATCAAAATTAGTGCGCAACAGAACAGAAGGCGCATTGACACGTGGGCAAATACGTTCTGGACCCACCTGAGTGAACCCCAGCATGCGTTCATAGAATTTCACATGTCGTGGATTCACCTCGAGAACCCCATCCGTGGCGGCAAACAGCCCATAGGGGTACAGGTAGGCAATATGGAAAAGAGAAGAGATAATCCTTTTGGACTTGATGCTGGAATCCACAGCCAACCGGTTGTATTCACATAACCGGCAACCTTCCTGGCGTAGTTGGTCCAGTTCGGTGCGATACATTTCATCGGCCAGCAGACCGAGAGGTGAATCGAAACCCACGGACAGTGTACCAATGGCCGTGTTGTCGTTTCCGCTGGCAAGCAATGTCACCCTGTTGGGATCGGCTTCACGGATGGCTCCATCACCGTACCCACGCCATGTATACATGCGCTTGATCAGGATGCTGGCTGACTCGCGCCGGTCTTCCGTATTGGCCAGGCGGATGCGGTATTCCTGGGTTCTTGCCAGATCGATGAGGCCTTCCTGCGAGGGGCAGTCCAGAGTAATGGGCAACAGTTCTTCACTCACGTTCTCGAAAAATGACGCGATCACATCAGGGTCATCCGTGAGCGATGTGCGTTTGATGCCCATATCGGTACATGACTCCATGTGAGTGATCAAAGATCAACAGTGCCGATTTTGCCAGAAGGGCCCATGGCCTTCAATGAACGTTCGGCTTCAGGGTGAAAATTCCCACAGATCATTCAAATCGCCAGCAGTAGTTGAGCTGGTTGCAAATCCAGCACCACCAAACAGCCATAAATTCGTCCCATCCGTCCAGCCAGCAGTTCCTACCCTGGAACCTGGGCCCAAAAGCACGCTGCTGTATACACTCGCCACATTGGTGGAGGTTTGTCCGCCCATCCATGTCCAGGCTCCCGCAGACGGAACGTACTTCCATAACGTATTGTAGAAGTAGCCGCTTGAGACGGTGGTTCCGCCAAACAGCCACAAATTACTCGAAGAATCTGTCCAGCTGAGGGCACTGTACAGCCCGCCAGGCGTATTGGATGAGGAGGGGGTACCTTGTGTACCGAAGGAGGGGGGCGCATTGTCGTTGGCTGACGAGCACCCGGAAACGCATTGCCATGTGGTATAGGGGACCGGTAATTTCCAGAGGTCCGAGAAAGCCACGTTAACTCCCCCGGCCAATCCCAGACCACCGTACAGCCACAAAGTACCAGAGCTGTCTTGCCAGGCAGCGGCGTTGTAACGTCCACCAGGGGT
>JAJZEL010000080.1:3601-6060 GCA_021828575.1 Pseudomonadota bacterium | reverse complement strand
CTGTAGGTCTTTTTGAGACACGGTCGCGATGTTTTTCTCTCAAGAATGATTAGGGGGTTATCCAATGAAGTTATTCAACCTGAATGGGGCAAGAGGAGCAATCCTTGGGCTCTTGGGGTTGGCAACGCTGGCGACGTCATTTGACGCCAGTGCCATTCCCGTTTTTGCCCGACAAACGGGCTTCAAGTGCGTGGCTTGCCACGTAGGGGGCATGTTTCCTCAGCTCACCTCTCTGGGCCGGATGTTCAAGCTCACTGGCTACACCTTGGGCAATCGCCCCAACCTGACTGATCTGGTAGTCAACCAAGACTTCCCGCCCATCGCCATCTTGGTACAGGGTGCACGTCAGTACTACAACACCACCACGGGTGGCGTTAACGGCACCTCGCCTTCATCCGCCTTTGACGTTCAGGTGGTCAGCTTCTTCGCGGGCGGTAAGATCACCGACAACGTGGGTGCCTTCATGCAGTGGACCGGGCAAAAATACAGCAACGCCCAGTCAGGCTCCAATGTAAGCTTCTCTTCCAGCGCCTCCATCGACAACACGGAATTCCGTTATGCCGATCGCAAGGTAGGCCCCACCAGTGACCTGATCTACGGTGCTTACATCAACAACCGTGCATTGATGTCCGACATCTACAACAACTACGGTCCCTGGCAGTCTGGCTGGATCAACTACTTCAACGGAGGCAATGCTCAGGCCCCCACTACCTACATGATGGGTGAAAGTTCCCAGCATATGGAAGCGGGTGTCGGTACCTACCTCTTCCTGGATAAAACCTGGTATGCAGAAGTAGCCATCCACAAGACGATCGAGCATGGTCCGCTGTCCGTCATCACCGCAGGTGCTGGTCCTGCAGGAGATGGAACGGCTTCCGTCATCGACCCGTCACCGTATGTTCGTCTGGCATACAACAAGGAATGGGGTGCCAACAGCTTTGAACTCGGGTTGCATGGCCGCTACTCCTATGTACACGGTATCAATGCTGTCACCAATGCGTCAGATCCTGCCGCACCGGTCAGCTCCTACCATGACACCGGTCTGGATGCCCAGTACCAGTATGTGCTTGACCCGCACTACTTCTCTGCGCATGCCCGCGTCACCCGTGAATACATGAACAACCTGACGGGTGGTCAGTTGAACTTCCAGGGCTTGGCAGCTTCCAACGCCTCCGACAACCTGACCGAAGCCTATGCTGACGCCATCTACATCTACGAAGCCAAGTATGGTTTCCAACTGATGTTCCAGAACGTCACGGGTTCCGCAGATGCCGGCCTGTATGGCATGACCACCAGTGGCAGCCCCAACTGGACCGCCTGGACCCCCCATATTTTCTGGGCTCCATGGCAAAACGTCCGTGTCGGTTACATGTACACCGACTACACTATGATGGGTGGCGTGACGAGCGGCAACGGCCTGACCTTCAACAATGCCAAGTACTCACCGCAGAACTTCAACACCTCCATGCTCTACATTGGCATGCTTTACTAACAAGGGGATGAATGATGAACAAAGCAGCTAAGATTCTGACCCTTTCAGCCGTGGCACTCACGCTGGGGGCATGTTCCGACATCGAGCGCAGCCGTGATCTGGGCAACCCCCAGGTGTCCGGCGGTACCCTGGCGCAGCAAGTCTGCTCCATTTGCCATGGTGACGTCGGCAGCAACGTGAACGGCAACTCCATCAATCCCACCTTCCCCAAGCTGGCTGGCCAGACCAAGGAATACCTGGTGGAAGAAATGACCGAGTTCCACCTCAAGGACCGGAAGGATCCGGCAGCCCAAGCCTTCATGTGGGGGATTGCCCGAAACTTCACGACCAAGCAAATGGATGAACTGGCAGCGTACTACTCGCAACAGCCTGTCACTCCCTATGCAGGTCATAGCAATCCTGCCCAGGTGGCTGCCGGCCAGAAGATCTTCAATGAAGGTGTTCTGGACAAGGGCGTGCCTGCCTGTATGGGTTGCCATGGTGCCGATGCCCACGGTAACGGGATCATCCCGCGCCTGGCTGGTCAGCATGCAGACTACATCTACAAGCAGCTGACGGTGTTCAACGAGGACTCAACGTCCTCGGCCAAGCACCCCAACGCCACGGCAGAGGAACTCGAGCGTCCGCACGAAGGCCCCATGACCATGGTGGCCAGCGGCTTGACCAAAGCCCAAAAGCACGCTGTTGCAGCTTACCTGCAAACACTGCGCTAACCGGTCTTCCTCGGGGTGCTTGCACCCCGATTGAAGTCCCCTCAAACGCCCCGCCTTGTGCGGGGCGTTTTTTCTTCACCGCAAGGCTTAGGCTTGCCATAAAAATACCCTTGCCCGTAACTGCACCCCATGTCTTTCAGAAGATCCCGTTGTGCCTCGCACTCGATGCCCTCGGCCACCACAGACAGGCCCAGAGCCGTGCCCATGGCCACCACAGCCTTCAAAATATCGGAGCCTGCGGCATCCTGCACATC
>JAJZEL010000080.1:0-3591 GCA_021828575.1 Pseudomonadota bacterium | reverse complement strand
GCGGTCAATCTTCAGTACGTCGATGGGCAAGTGCTTGAGGCGCGAGAGGGAAGAGTAACCCACACCGAAATCATCCATGGCCACCTGCAATCCGGCTGCCCGCAGGGCCGTCAGTACCGAGAGCATGCGTTCAGCATCCGCATTCAAGGCCGATTCGGTCACCTCGATCTCGATGCGGGCAGGCTCAATATGGCGCTTCTGCAGGGCAGCCACCACGAATTCCGCATAGCCTGGGCGCAATTCCAGAGGTGACACATTGATGGCCAGGCAGGGCACCTCCAGACCACTCCTGTCCCACTCCACCATCTGGTCAAGGGCCTTGTTCATGAGGTGGCGACCCAGTTCGCGGATGATGCCGCCATTTTCTGCCATGGCAATGAAACGGTCGGGGGACAACAGCCCCATTTCAGGGTGGTTCCAGCGCACCAGTGCCTCCATGCCACGCAATTCGCCGGTCTGCAGGTCCACCTGGGGCTGGTAGTACAACTCGAGTTCATCGCGCTGCATGGCCTCCTGAAGGTTCATGTCCAGAGAACGGTTCATGGGCACCAGTACATCCATTTCTCTGGAAAAGACCATGGCCCGCCCTCCCCCTGCCTGCTTGGAGTGCAGCATGGCCATGTCGGCCCGACGCAACAGGAGCTCTGCGTCTTCCCCATGGCGTGGATAAATGGCAATGCCGATGCTGGCTCCCAGCTTGAAAAAGTGGTGTCCCTGCTCCAGAGGGGCCGCCAGTTCGGCCAACAGTTTTTTGGCCAGATACAGCCCTTCTGTAGGGCCTGACAAATGCGGCAGCAACACCACGAACTCATCCCCCCCGAGACGGGCCACCGTGTCTGACTCCCGCAAGGACTGGGTCAGACGCCGGGCCGCCAGTAGCAAGGCTTCATCGCCCTGGTCATGACCCAGGGTATCGTTGATCTGCTTGAAATGATCCATGTCCACGAAAAACACCCCGAAGGAACTGCCATACCGGCGTGCCAGCTTGATCTGTTCGTTCAGGCGGTCATGAAAGGTCACCCGGTTAGGCAAACCCGTCAGGGAATCCATGGCGGACAGTTGCAGGGCCTGCATTTCCGCAGCCTTGCGCAGTTCCACCTCGCGCTTGAGGCCCATCACCCGTTGCCGCAGCTCGATTTCAGCCACCACACTGCGTGCCAGGGTTTTCAGGCCCATGCCCTGTTCCCGGGTCAGGCGATTGGGCTTGACGTCAATGACGCACAGCGTGCCCAGCACCTCACCAGAAGCCTTGACCAGTGGTACGCCAGCATAAAATCGAAACGGGATGAGCGCATCCTCCGCCACATGCGAAATCTCCAGCAACCCGTTGCGCAACATGGTGTCTGCGCAGAAAGGCACCAGACGGGAAGCCTCCAGGTCAAAACCACTGCCTGAACGGGACAGAAACCATGGCTGGTCCTGGTCATTGGCCAGGGAAATCACAGCCACCGGCATGCCGGTCATGTGGCGGGCCAGGCGGGTGATGTCATCAAAACATTCCTGTTCCGGAGTCAGGACAAGCTCCGAAGGTTCGGTTGCAGGGCCCTGGAGAGCGGGTGGGATGAATGCCTCCTCCTGTTCCCTGACCCAGGAACGCAACAGGTCGACACAGGACTGTGTTTCCCGGCTCTTGTCGAAAAATCCGGCCACGCCCAGTCCCATGCAGGTCTGGCGCAGGGGCTCCTCGTCATTGTTCGTCAGGATCACCACCCGGGACTGGCAACCGGCCTGACGGATGCGCTGGAGCACCTTGACGCCACTGCCCGGCGACAGGGCCAGGTCCAGCAGCACCACTTCGGGATCCCGGTCCAGAATCAGGCGCACGGCCCACTCTTCGTCCGCCGCCGAACCCACCACATGAAGGCCGGGTTGCTGTGACAGGACACGCAGCAACTGCGTGCGGATCAGTTCGGAATCTTCCACGACGACCACGTTCATTGTTCACCTCTCCTCTGGGTTCGTGCGATGATGCCCTGCCACGATGCCAGATGACAGCAGGCAGGCACTGAACCTGCCGTGGGCATTCCCGGAGACCCCTGTCAGGAAACACCTACAGGCTCCGAGGGGCCTGCACGTCGGGCGGTCAGAAGTTATACTCGGTGTCCCGAATCACATGGAGATGGGCATGCATCAACCCAAACGAATCCTTTTAGTGGCGCTCACCAGCGCAATCCTGGCGGCACCCTGGTGTGCTGCACGTGCCGATACGTCGCTGGGAACGCTGGGCACGGACATTGAAAACGGCGCCACTTCAGTGGGCCATGCCGTGGTCAACGAAGTTCACCACCTGGAAGACACGGTGGCGGGCCCTTCCATCGAAATCAACCACTTTGGTGATGGAACCGGTTATCAACCCTCCCTCAAGGTACCCCTGCCCAAGTCTGCATGCGACCATGCAGCATTCACCAAGGGCTTCAAGGACACCTATCTGGAACAATGGGACCGATTCGTGAGCGAAAAACTGTCGCTGTATCAGGACAAGTCCAAGCTGTCGCCACAAAATGCGGCTTACCAGAAAAACGTAGCCCTCTACAAAGGCCGGATGATCGGCATTTCAGGCAATCTGGGCGATGGCAAGGGATACCATCCGGTGCCCAACTGTTCACCTTTCGACAGCTACCAGTCCGGCCAGAATGCTGCTCTGGACCGCGTGACAAAGGATGAAAAGGCGCTGGTCTCCATGGAGAGCGGAACCCCCTGATGCCTGAATGAAACCCGGCCCGCTCACTCTCAAGGCCTGGCCCGTGGTGGCCCTGCTGGCCACCGTCATGGGGGGGGTGGTCATCACGGCCGTGCTGTTTCTCAAAACAGCTGTGCGCATGGACATGGTCGATGCAGACCGGATGGTCACCCTGTCCGGAAAGCTGTCCCTGGAGCACCTCCTTTCCCTCTCCAAAGACCTGGAAACCGGCGCGCGCGGGTTTGCCCTCACGGGGCAACCCGCCTTCCTGCAACCCTATGACCAGGCCATGTCGGTCCTGCCCGACACCTACCAGCGGGCTCGTGCCCTGGTGGATGTACCCTGGCCGGAAAACAGCCAGGGAGAACTCATCCACCAGCTCCTCGCCCAGCTGGAAGAACGCACCGGCAACATCATTTCGTGGCGCCGTGAAATCAAGTCATTGCCCCTGTTCTACGGACAAAACCCCTTGTTGGGCCAGGGACGGGACATCATGGACCAGCTGCGACAAGCTGTCTCCCGGGTGGAAGCACTCCAGGATGCCCGGATCGAGGCCCAGGGCGCCGAGCTGTCCCGCCTGAGGGAAAAGGCCACTCACCTGTCCTGGAGTGTCTCCCTGTCCACCCTGGCTTTCGTATCCCTGGCCCTGATGCTGATCTTCCGCGAACGTGGCATGCGCATGCGTCTGGAAATGCGCCTGCGGGATGCCAACCAGGTGCTGGAAAACCGCGTGGCAGAACGGACCCAGGCGCTGCAGGATGCACGCAACCAGATCCGGCAATATGCAGCCAACCAGGAACAGGCCATCGAACAGGAACGCCGAACCCTGTCCCGGGAGGTGCACGACCAGATTGGTCAGGTGTTCACCACCATCAAGCTCATCGCGGACCAGATACCTGAGGACCGTTTTT
>JAJZEL010000009.1 GCA_021828575.1 Pseudomonadota bacterium | reverse complement strand
CGAAGCATGGCGCGACGGCTGGACGTCAACGCCAGCGGCCACAACAGGATATTTGCGGCCATGCCTACCCAAATATAGGGGTGTTTTTCCAGGTCATGGACAATGGCCTTCCAGTCAAACCACTGGTCCAGCCCGGCGTAGGCCAGGAAATGCAACAGGGCATAGAAAAATGCGAACAACCCCAGCATGCGCCGGTAACGCACCAGGTCCGACGCACCTGTCAGCCACCGGAGTGGGGTGACTGCAAGCACGATGAGCAGGAATCCCAAGGTCCAATCACCCGTGAAGTGGATCACATGCTCCACAGGGTGCGCGCCCAGATGATTCATCAGTGCATGTTCCACCAGCCAGGACAGAGGGCCCAGAGACAACAGGAATACGAGGGGTTTTTGCATGGTCAGAAGTCTCGCCTCAAATCCATGCCCTGATAAAGATGAGCCACCTCTTCCGCATAACCATTGAACATCAGGGTCTTCTGTCGTGGAGCAAACAGGCCGCTTCCTATGCGCCGTTCCGTGGCCTGGCTCCAGCGCGGATGGTCCACCTCCGGATTCACGTTGGAATAAAAACCATATTCCCGCGGGTTGGCCTGCACCCAGCTGGTCATGGGCCTGCGTTCCACAAAACGGATCCGGACGATGGACTTTCCGCCCTTGAACCCATACTTCCATGGCACCACCAGACGTACCGGAGCCCCATTCTGGGGCGGCAACACCTGTCCATACAGACCCACGGCAAGCAACGTCAGGGGGTGCATGGCTTCATCCATACGCAAACCTTCACGGTAAGGCCAGTCCAGTACGGCCTGCCTGACCCCGGGCATTTGTGCTGGATCGGCCAGTGATATGAATTCCACGAACCGGGCATTTCCCGTGGGCTCTGCCCACTGGACCAGCCTGTTCAGAGGCAGGCCGACCCAGGGAATCACCATGGACCAGGCTTCCACGCAACGCATGCGGTAGATGCGCTCTTCCAGCGGGAAAAGTCGCATGAGGTCATCCATGCCAAGAGTTCTGGGGCGCTTGACCTCTCCTTCCACGATTATGGTCCATGGACGCGTGCGCAGGGAGCCTGCGTGTTGTGCAGGGTCCTCCTTGTCGGTGCCAAACTCATAGAAATTGTTGTAAGAGGTGATGTCCTCCAGCGACGTGAGCTTTTCCCCGCGTCCATAAGGGGTGTGCACCACACCAGGCAACGATGGCCCAGTGGCCACCGCAAACGGAGAAAGCAGTGCCCCGCCCAGACCCAGACCGCATTGTTTCAGCCACTGGCGCCGACCGGCATAAATCGCCTGGGGAGTGATGTGGGAAGGGAGTATTTTCATGGCCATGGCAGAACCTCGGGGCAAATTTTCCAAAGACACGGACAGGGTAAAGGGTTCCTGCATCATTGCAGCGCATGCCTGATAACGCACACAGGTTTCGCATACCGCAGGTATTCTTTCCTAGCATTAGTCGTCGTGGCAATCCTTTCCTTACACTCCCTCCGAAAATTCGTGGCATGCGACTTGCTTTGCTTGATGATATCTTCAAAACTCGGGAAAGGTGATGTGTCATGCTGAAAAGTGAACGCATGCAGTTGTCATGGAAAGAACGTCACTGGCTGCCCTGGTTTGGAAAAACGGGAAAACTCGCCATGCGCTGGGCCTGCTTTCTGAACCAGACGCGCTACCCCGTTCTGGAGCACACTTTCGAAGGCATTGCTGCCAATCGGGTGCAGATTCTTACTCATTGGGCGGCACAACAATGGAACCTGCTCGATAGCCTGGAAAGCGAACTGACGCGGCTGTTCAACCACCATGAAGCCCTTCTGGAATGCCTGAAGCGCATGCACCCTCAGGATTTTTCTGAAGTGTTCGTGACGAACAGAACAGGCCGGATCCTGGCCTCCACCCATGAAAAACGTATCGGCCAACAATCGCTGGAACAGCCTGCGCTGGCCCAGGGCTTGCAAGGCCGTTTTCTGCATGGGCCCTATGTGGACCGGGATACCCTGAACATTGGACCTTCATCGTCCCTGTTCCATGACGCGGTCACCTTGATGTTTTACCTCCCCCTTGTCCACGACGAACAGGTAGTGGGTTGCGTGTGTGGGCGGGTTCCGAACGATGTGGTCAGTGACCTGATCCAGCGGGAAGCCGGACACGTCTACCATGATTCTGGCGACAACTATCTTTTCATGGTCAGCCCGGTGTTTGATCCTTCCATCCGCCCTGGCACAGCCTTGTCCCGATCACGATTCGAGGATGACACGTTCACCCTGGGGGACAATCTCAAACAAGGGGTCCGCACTGACTTCGGAACGGTACGCGTGAACCGACACACCGAATTCGAACTGACTTTCACTGACCCGGCCACAGGCTCACTTCACCCAGGGGTCAGGGAAACCATCAGGAACGGCGAGAACCTGTTCGTCACTTATCCAGGCTACCCCGACTACCGGCATATCCCGGTTATTGGCAAGGGAGTGACCTTTCAGATGCCTGGGTCCCAGGACACGTGGGGCATGATGTGTGAAGCAGACTTGGAAGAGGTTTACCGCTTCCGCTCGATCAACTTCAAAATCATGAAAATCTATCTGGCAGTGGTATTGTCCACATGGGTGGCCAGCCTGATGGTCAGCCACGGACTCTCCCTCGGGGTGGTGGCAACGGAAACCATTAATCTTTCTCTGCTGGCCCTGGGGGCTCTCATTTTCTATCATTCAGGCACTCGGCCACTGGCTGCCAGGGTTCGAAAGACAGCCCGCATGATCAGAAGTATTGCCGAAGGAGGAGGCAATCTGTCCCAGCGGGTGGAACGGGAACGGCACACCATGGACGAACAGACCATGATGGCCCAATGGGTGAACAGCTTCATCGACAATATGGACGGGACCGTGGGTCGTCTCGTGGGAAGCATCGGTGAAATGCATAACCTGCAAGGTCGGATGTCTTCAAAAAATCAGGAAGCTTCCAGTGCCACGAACCAGATGTCCTCTGTCGTTCATGACATCACGGAGTCTCTCAAGCATCAATTGAACGACATTGACACAGCCAACCAGACTGCCGCAGAAATCCGGGAAGCCATGCAGGCCGCAGTGGATCATGCGGAAAAACAGTTTGCCGTCGTTCTGCAAAGGACTCAGGACATCCGCCAATCCATCGAATCCTCTTCGAAAACCATTCAGACCTTGAGCAACAGCACTGAACAAATAGGAAAGATTGTAGGTGTCATCAATGAAATCGCCGACCAGACCAATCTTCTGGCACTGAATGCGGCCATAGAAGCGGCCCGGGCAGGCGAATCAGGACGGGGGTTTTCCGTGGTTGCCGATGAAGTACGCAAGCTGTCGGAGCGAACGGCGCATGCCACGCAGGAAATCAGGGTCATGATACAAACAGTCCAGCAACAAGCTCGTGATGCCGTGAACATCATGGAATCCGGCATGAGCGATATGGAAGACAGTCTGCACCTTGCGGAAGAAGCCGCTTCGGACAAGACCGGCATGCAACAGATCCTGGAACGCATGTTCGGCATCATCCAGAATATTTCCAGCAGCGCCCGGGGATATGGAAAAAGCGCCCAGGGCATCATCCAGGTTTCCGCGTCCATGCATCAGGTCCTAAACGAGCTTCATTTCAGCGTAGAGCAGTCGCGGCGCACCTCCAGCAGGATGAAGGCGCTGGCTGACCAGTTTCAGACCTCTGGCTGATCCGGTTTTCGTGTCACCGTTTCATGCGATGATTTCTGGCACAATTCCCATGCCAGAAACCACCACAATGGAACCCCCCTGACATGAAACGGGCCCTGATCGCGCTTGCGCTGATGTTCACCGGTGTGTGGTCCGACCCGACTTTCGCAAAGGAAGCGGCAGAACCCCGAAGCGGTACGGCACACACCCTGGTGCGAGAGGTTCCCGAAGCAGAAACCGCCACATCGGCAGAGACCCTGAGCGATGTCTGGCTGCCCATGCTGCCAGCCGATCAGCAGGTTTTGTTTGGCGAACCCCATTGTGGCGTCGAAGTACGAAAAATCGAATATGCCACGACAGGGGGTGCGGGCGAGCCCACCACGGCTTCCGCGGCCCTCATGATCCCCACCGGTTCGCACCGTCCCTGCCGGGGCCCCATGCCCATGGTGCTTTATGCACACGGCACCGCCATTGAACGCGCGGAAGATCTTTCTGCCGTCAACCACCCGGACAACCCGGCCTTTGCGATCGCCAGGCGCATTGTCCTGATATTTGCCGCTCAGGGAAAAATCGTGGTTGCACCCAATTACGCCGGTTATGACATTTCCCCCCTGGCTTACACCCCGTATCTCAATGTCAACCAGCAATCCAGGGAAATGGCCGATGCTCTGGCAGCAACCCGGGAGTGGCTGGCCTTGCATGCGCCCCTGGTGGCCGACAATGGAAAACTTTTTGTCACTGGGTACTCCCAGGGGGGTTATGTGGCCATGGCCACATTGAAAGCCCTGGATGCAGCCGGGCACCCGGCCACGGCAGGAGCCCCTCTTTCGGGCCCCTACGCACTGGCGGCCATGGGTGATGAGATTTTCCTGGGCCATCCCAATTTTGGCGCACCCGTCTATATTTCCATGCTGGCCAATTCTTATGCCCACCTTCCGGAAAAAAGCCTATCCATCGGAACCATTTTTAATCCGGAATACAAGGACGCCCCCTCGCTTTTTCCAGGCAATGTAAGCCGGGCCCAATACATGACGCTGGTCAAGGCAGGAAAAATTCCCCTGTCAGCCCTGTTCCAGTCACCTCCCACTGCATTCCCCGATCTGGACAGCCTGGATGGTCACCAGCTGGCCAGCCTGGGATTTGACCCCCATCACTACCTCATCAGCACGCCCTTCAGGGAAGCCTATGTCGCGGATGTACGCGCCCATCCGGATGGCGCTGCACATGGGGACGGATCCTCCAGCGCCTTGCCGCACCTCGCGAAAAACCCGCAACTCCCGTTGCGCCAGCAACTCGAGGCCAATGACCTGCGCAATTACCTGCCCCACGAACCCCTGTTGCTGTGCGGGGGCAACCGTGACCCCGAGGTGTACTGGAACCAAGGAGCCGGAACCATGGCGACCTTGCTGGAAAAGCGCACCCTGAAACACCCCGGACTGCAATTTGCCATCCTGGATCTGGACAGGCGGGGGCAGCCCCATGCCTTCACCAGCCACGGTCTTTCCAGAAAAAAGGACACCATCATGCGAAATCAGGCCATCACTCTGCGCAAGAACTTTGACAGGCACCAGTATCACAACGTGCTGGACAAATTGTTCCTCCTGCTGGCGTTACACGACTATCACAGTGCTGAAGAACCCTACTGTCTCGTGGCCGCCAGGACCTTCTTCGACCTCTATTGATGAAAACTTTTCAACGTGTGCTGTTCGCCGGAGGAGCGCTGATCCTTTCAGCCGCACTACAGGGAAAGGCCGCCCCAGGCCCGTCTGACCCAGCATCAACGGCCACCCCCATCAAGCACTTGGTCATCATTTACGATGAAAATGTGTCGTTTGACCATTATTTCGCCACTTACCCAAATGCTGCCAATCCCAAGGGAGAACCCGTTTTCCACGCGACTACGGATACGCCAGCCGTTAATGGCCTGAAGCAGGCACTTCTTGAACAAAATCCCAACCGGATGCCCCCCTTTCGCCTGAAACGTTCGGAAGCGGTAACCGCGGATCAGGACCACGAATATTCGAACGAACAGGAAGCTTATGACGACGGGCGCATGGACCGCTTCGTTCAGGGAACCGGCAAGGGAACACCCGGGCTGGTCATGGGTTATTTCGATGGCAACACGGTCACCGCCTTGTGGAATTATGCCCAGCACTTCACTCTGAGCGACAATGCCTTTACCGATACTTACGGGCCTTCCACTCCAGGCGCCCTGGAGATCATCGCGGGACAAACCCATGGCGCGGTCTGGACAACCCACCCAGGGCTGCCTCCCGACTGGAACAGGGACCCCCGGACATTGCGGGATGCCATGGGTCACCTGACGCTGATAGGGGATGTGGACCCGGCTGGCGACAAGTGTTCCAGTTCCCGGGGCCAGATACGAATGACCGGTCACAATATCGGGGACCTTCTCAATACTGCAGGCATTTCATGGGGAAATTTCATGGGAGGATAGA
>JAJZEL010000183.1 GCA_021828575.1 Pseudomonadota bacterium | reverse complement strand
CTGCACTCCTGCCAGGGTAAGGAGTGCCTCGCGCACCAGGGCATGGAAGGTGACCATGACCGCCACGGGATTGCCCGGAAGTCCGAAGAAATGGGCGCCGCCCAGACGGCCATAGGCGAAAGGTCTGCCCGGTTTCATGGCGATTTTCCAGAAGACGATCTGCCCCAGGCGTTCGAGCAGGGGCTTGATGAAATCCGCTTCGCCCACCGATACCCCTCCACTGGAGATCACCACGTCAGCCACGGAAGCGGCATGGGTGAGCGTATGGGCCAGGGCTTCCGGGTTGTCGGCCACGCGCCCCAGATCCATGAGGTTCAGGTGAAGTCCGCGCAGCATGCCGGAGAGCGTGAGGCGGTTGCTGTCGTAGATCTGGCCCGGACCGAGGGGCTGGCCAGGAGAGACCAGTTCATCGCCGGTGGAAAAAAACGCCACCTTCAGGGGGCGATAAACAGAGGCCTCTGTCAGTCCGAGGGAGGCCATCAGGCCCAACTCGGCGGCGCCCAGGCGTTTTCCACGGCGCAGGGCCATGGCGCCGTGGGCCAGGTCCTCGCCTGCTTCGCGCACGAACTGACCGGGGTGGTGGCCCGGCCCGATCCAGACCTGGTCTCCTTCCCGGCGGGCATGTTCCTGCATGATGACCGTGTCTGCTCCTTCCGGCATCACGGCACCTGTCATGAGACGCATGGCGGTTCCCGGCTCCAGCCGGGGGGCAGGGGCCATTCCCGCCAGCAGGGTGCCGCAGACTTTGAACTGTGTGTCTCCTGCGGGCAGCAGGTCTGCAAAACGCACGGCATAGCCATCCATTGCCGAATTGCGGTGCGGGGGCACATTCAAGGGAGAAGTCAGATCCTGTGCAAGGATCCGGCCGAAGGCTGCTTCCAGGGCAACGGGCTGGGTGTCCGTGACGGGTTCCAGATGCGACAAAAGGGTGGAGCGCGCCTGGTCCAGGGTCAGTGACGAGGCATCGCCTTCATCCCTGAGCGCAGGGCGTGGTGTGGAGGCAGGTGAGATCATTCAGGGGATAGGGGCCAGCAGGGCATCGGGGGTGTTAATGTTGAAAAAGGCATCCTGGTCTTCCATGAAGGAGACGGGCACCGCGGAACAGGCATCAAACCAGTGCTGGACTTTTCGCCCACCCCCTCCGAGAAATTCACGGAGTGAGCTCCACAGGACGCGGTGCAGCAGGCAGAACACCGGTTGATCGCCATCGGCGGTCCGGGCATAGGCCACGTCGGCATGGGCCACTTTCAGGGCCGCATGCAACCGGTTGACCAGGTGAAGCGGCAGCAGGGGAGTATCGCAGGGCGTCACGGCCAGCCATTCGTGGGGTGTGGACTGAATGTGATGCAAGGCCCGTTCCATGCCGCCCAGCGGACCGGGAAAACCGGCTTCCCCATCCGCCAGCACGGGATGGCCATAACGCATGTAATGGTCGAGATGGCGGTTGGCACTGATGACCAGCATGTCCACCTGAGGGGAAAACCGTTCCATGACCGATTCGATCAAGGGACGACCGCGCCAAAGCACCAGTCCCTTGTCCTGTCCTCCCATGCGAACCCCGGCGCCTCCTGCCAGAATGCATCCGGCTATGCTCACGGCAACCTCCTAAAAGCGTCTTCCGGGAAGTATAATCCTGCCAAGACATCATGAAAATGACCCCATTGCCTCTTTTGTCGGCTCGTCTGGGGCGTCCGCTGCAGGATCTCAGGATCTCCGTCACCGACCGCTGCAATTTTCGCTGCACCTATTGCATGCCGAGGGAGCAGTTTGGCCGGGACCACGCGTTCCTGCCCCGCGACGAAGTTCTCCGGTTCGAAGAAATCCTTCGGCTCGCGCAGATGTTTGTGCACCTGGGTGTGCGCAAGATTCGCCTGACAGGTGGCGAGCCCCTGTTGAGGCGTGACATTGAATGTCTGGTGGGCCTGCTGTCCACGATTCCCCAGGTGGAACTGGCACTGACTACCAATGGCTCCCTGCTGGAGAAAAAAGCGCAGGCACTGCACGATGCTGGTCTGAAGCGGCTCACGGTCAGCCTTGATGCGCTGGATGAACCCACTTTCCGGCGCATGACGGACAGCGGGTCCAGCGTGGCCCAGGTGCTGGCTGGCCTGGAGGCCGCCCAGGCGGCAGGTTTTCAGGGCCTGAAGGTGAATGCAGTGATCCGTAAGGGGGTGAATGAGCATGCCCTGGTGGACCTGGCCCGCCATTTCCGGGGGTCGGGCGTCGTGCCGCGCTTCATCGAGTACATGGACGTGGGCAGTACCAATGGCTGGCAACCCAATGACGTGCTGGGTGTGGCCCGCATGCGCGAGACACTGGGGCATCACTGGGCGCTGGAACCCGTGCCGGCCGACCATCCGGGGGAAGTGGCGCAACGTTACCGTTACCGGGACGGTCAGGGTGAGGTGGGGTTCATTGCCTCAGTCACCGAGCCTTTTTGCCGGCATTGCACGCGGATGCGACTGTCCACCGATGGGCACCTCTACACCTGCCTCTTTGCCACGGACGGGCTGGACCTGAAAGCTCCCCTGCGGGCCGGGGAGGACGACCGGGCCTTGTCCGCCCGGGTTATGCGGCTCTGGCAGGAGCGCACCGACCGGTATTCCGAGTGGCGCACCCTGGAGGGCCCGGTGCCTGCCCGGCACAAGATCGAAATGTCCTATATTGGCGGTTGACCTGATCGCGCAGGTGTCCGGCCCGGAAAAAGGGCTATAATCCCGCCCTTCCGTCAAGGGGGTACCCTTCATGAAGTTCCGTTTCCCTGTGGTCATCATCGATGAAGACTTCCGCTCCGAGAACACGAGCGGCCTGGGAGTGCGTGCGCTGGCAGATGCCATCCAGAAGGAAGGGCTGGAGGTACTGGGAGTGACCAGTTTTGGCGACATGGCTTCGTTTGCCCAGCAGCAAAGCCGGGCATCCACGTTCATCCTGTCCATTGACGATGAGGAATTCGGTAGCGGTTCTCCGGATGAAATGGAGGCAGCGCTCAAAAACCTGCGCGCCTTCGTTCAGGAAATCCGCTGGCGCAATGCAAACATTCCGATTTTTCTTTATGGTGAAACCCGCACGTCCCGGCATATTCCCAACGACGTGCTGAAGGAATTGCACGGGTTCATCCACCTGTTTGAAGATACCCCGGAGTTTGTGGCCCGTCACATTGCCCGCGAGGCGCGCGTGTACCTGGACTCCCTGGCGCCCCCGTTTTTCCGGGCCCTGACCCACTACGCTTCCGATGGTTCCTATTCCTGGCACTGTCCGGGGCATTCAGGGGGCGTGGCCTTCCTGAAGAGTCCCGTGGGGCAGATGTTTCACCAGTTTTTTGGCGAAAACATGCTGCGGGCGGACGTGTGCAACGCTGTGGATGAACTGGGACAACTGCTGGATCACACCGGCCCCGTGGCTGCCTCGGAGAGGAATGCAGCGCGCATCTTCAATGCGGACCATCTGTTTTTCGTGACCAACGGCACCTCCACTTCCAACAAGATCGTCTGGCATTCCACCGTGGCCGCAGGAGACGTGGTGGTGGTGGACCGCAACTGCCACAAGTCCATCCTGCATGCCATCACCATGACAGGGGCCATTCCGGTGTTCCTGATGCCCAAGCGCAATCACTACGGCATCATCGGACCCATTCCGCTGGAAGAGTTCAGCCTGGAAAACATCCAGCGCAAGATCGCTGCCAATCCCTTCGCCCAGGGCTGCAAGAATCCCCCACGGGTACTCACCATCACGCAAAGCACCTACGATGGCATCCTGTACAACGTGGAAACCATCAAGGGCATGCTGGATGGCAAGATAGACACCTTGCATTTCGATGAAGCCTGGCTGCCCCACGCGGGCTTCAGTGATTTCTACAAAAACATGCATGCCATCGGGCGCGACCGTCCCCTCTGTCGCGATTCCATGGTCATGTCCACCCAGTCCACCCACAAGTTGCTGGCAGGATTGAGCCAGGCGTCCCAGATCCTCATTCAGGACAGCCAGAACAACAAGCTGGATCGGGATACCTTCAATGAAGCCTACCTGATGCACACGTCCACCAGTCCGCAATACGCCATCATTGCTTCCTGCGATGTGGCAGCGGCCATGATGGAGCCTCCCGGTGGCACGGCCCTGGTGGAAGAATCCATCAACGAGGCCCTGGACTTCAGGCGTGCCATGCGCAAGGTGGATGAGGAATGGGGCACTGACTGGTGGTTCAAGGTCTGGGGGCCGGAATATCTGGCGGATGAGGGGACAGGCCGTTCCGACGACTGGATGTTGAAACCGGGAGAGCGCTGGCACGGGTTTGGTGACCTGGCTCCGGGTTTCAACATGCTGGACCCCATCAAGGCCACGGTCATCACCCCCGGTCTGGATGTGGATGGGGATTTTCATGACATGGGCATTCCTGCTGCCGTGGTGACCAAGTATCTGGCCGAACACGGCGTCGTGGTGGAAAAGACGGGACTGTATTCCTTCTTCATCATGTTCACCATTGGCATCACCAAGGGGCGATGGAATACACTGGTGACGGAATTACAGCAATTCAAGGACGATTACGATAAAAACAAACCGCTTTGGCGTGTTTTGCCGGAATTTGTTGCCAAGCACCCGCGTTATGAAAAATGGGGCTTGCGCGATCTGTCTGCACAAATCCACGAAGTGTACCGTTCCAATGACGTGGCCCGATTGACCACGGAAATGTACCTGTCGGACATGGTGCCAGCCATGAAACCGGCCGATGCCTTTGCACGCATGGCTCACCGGGATACGGAACGCGTGGGGATCGATGATCTGGAGGGACGCATCACTTCCGTGCTGCTGACGCCTTATCCGCCCGGCATTCCCCTGCTCATTCCCGGGGAACGGTTCAATGCCACCATCGTGCGCTATCTGCAGTTTGCCCGGGCTTTCAATGAGCGGTTCCCCGGCTTCGAAACCGACATTCACGGACTGGCACGCATGGGCACCAACGGCAGTACCCAGTTTTACGTGGACTGCGTCAGGCAGTGACCCGTTACGACGAAGCCAGGAGCCGGTGTTCCAGGCAGTAACGCACCAGTTCTGCATTGGTGGCCAGGTTGAGTTTTTCCAGGATCCGGGTACGGTAGGTACTCACGGTTTTGGGTGAAATGTGCATTTGTTCTGCAATGTGCGCCAGGCGATGGCCCTGGGCCAGCTGGATCAGCACGCGGTATTCCTGTGCTGACAATCCCTCGTGCAGTGCTTCCTGTTTTTGCCCTGAAATCAGGTCGGCAAAATGTTCTGCCAGGGACTGGGTGATGTAGCGTCCGCCCCGCGATACTCGTTCCAGTGCCTCGATGAGTTCGCTAGAAGTGCGTTCCTTGGACAGGTAGGCCATGACTCCCAGTTGGAAGACACGCTGGGCATAGGCCGCCTCGGCATTCAGGCTCAGTACCAGTACACGCAGGGTGGGGGAGATGCGCAGGAGGGATGTGACGATTTCCAGGCCTTCTGCATCAGGAAGGTGAAGGTCCACGATGGCAATGGGCCAGTCATCATGGTGTACCAGTGCCATGGCCTCCGATAACTGGCCGGCTTCCGCACAACGCGCCTCGGGCCAGCGTTTTTCAATCAGGGTGCGTACCCCGACGCGAAATATGGGGTGGTCTTCCAGCAGCAGTACTTTCATTGTGTTGTCCTGGGTACTTCGTGAGGATTGTCCAGCGGAAACATGACGCGCAACCGGGTGCCCTGGCCCTTGCCCGATTCGACTTCCATGGCTCCGCCCAGGATCAGGGCGCGCTCCCTCATGCCCACCATGCCAATGGCACCTGGGCGGGTTCGCGATTCATCAAGGCCTTTGCCGTCATCGGCGATTTCCAGCAGGTACTGCCCCTGACTGACTTGCCCTTTCAGGGTCATGCCGCTGGCCTGGGCATGGCGGACCACATTGGTGGCTGCTTCCTGGATGATGCGGAACAGGGCCAGAGCCTGTTCTTCTTTCAGCTTTTCGTGATCGCGCACGTCCACTGCAAAGGCCAGCCCTGCCAGCCGGGTCCATTGTTGCCCAAAATATTCCAGGGCTGCCTGCAGTCCCAGGTGGTCCAGCAGAGGTGGTCGCAGGCGTGCCGTGATACGGCGTGCGCTGGCAATGCCGATTTCCATGGCCTGATCCATGGCTTCTTTCTGGCCGGGAGAAAAACGGTCCTCAGGTAT
>JAJZEL010000095.1 GCA_021828575.1 Pseudomonadota bacterium | reverse complement strand
CTCCCAAAGGAAGCCAGAAGAGGAGGGTGATGATCAGAAGGCGGGTCAGGAATCTCATGGGTTCATGCTCAGAAAGGCATGGAGGACAGGAAGAACCGGTTGAGCATGCTCATGAGGGCCGCCTGGGCCATGTTGGCATTGCCGCCTTTGTATTCGATGCGGGCGTCGGCCACCTGGGTGGACAGCACCGTGTCACCTGGCTGCACATAGACCGGGTTGATCACGCCGGACAGGCGGATGTACTCGTCCACCTGGTTGATGGAAATGATTTTCTGGCCACTGATGACCAGATTACCGTTGGGCAGGACCTTGACCACTGTCACCGTGATGGTGCCTGACAGGATGTTGCTGCCAGAACTGTCTCCCGTATTGGCCAGTTTATTGGAATTGCTTCCTGCAGCGGCCAACCCGTCGATCAGATGGGCGCCGGTGACAGCCTGTGTCACAGAAGGTGTGTTGCTGTTGATGGTGGTGGCGTGGTTGGCGTCGCTACCGCTTTTCTCGAGTGCTGAACTGTTTTCCTGGAGGATCACTTCCAGCGTATCGCCCACGTTCCGGGCACGCATGTCTTCAAACAGCGGATGCTGGCTTCCGTTGGCCTGAAATATGGCTCCATCTGCCGGGACCGGAGGCAACGGATAGGTAGTGGGAATCGCCGAAAAAGGTTCAGTGATGTGCGTGGAGGGTGGCGTGCCGCAACCGGCCAGCACCGACAGGAGCAACGACCAGGAAATGAAGATTGGCAGGCGGCGAAGGCGGCTCATGAAGGCATCATCAAATCAAAGCTGTGAGAGGCTCTGCAACATCTGATCGGACGTCTGCACGGCTTTCGAATTGATTTCATAGGCCTGCTGGGTTTCGATCATGTTCACCAGTTCTTCCACCACGCTGACGTTGGAGGTTTCCACGAAGCCTTGCTGGAGCGTTCCGGTGCCATTGAGTCCAGGCGTGTTCAGGTTGGGTGGACCGGACGACTGGGTCTGGTCATACAGGTTACCGCCCAGGCTTTGCAGGTTGGTGGGGTTGGTGAACGTGGCCAGCTGGATGGTGCCGATCTGCAGGGGGGTGACCACACCCTGTTGGGTAGCCGAAACGGTGCCATCTGTGCCAATGGTGATGCTGGTGGAATTCAGGGGCACAGTGATGGCGGGTTGAAGAAGGTAACCGGTGGCAGTCACGAGGTTGCCCTGGTTGTCTGTCTGGAAGGATCCATCCCGGGTATAGGCTGTCGTGCCATCAGGCATGAGCACCTGGAAGAACCCTGCCCCGTTGATGGCCACATCCAGGCTATTGCCTGTCTGTTGCAGGTTGCCTTGCGTCATGATGCGTTCGGCAGCGATGGGTTTTACCCCGGTACCCAGTTGCATGCCGGAAGGGTACATGCTTTGCTGCGAGGACTGGGCACCCGGCTGATAAATGGTCTGATAGAGCAGGTCCTGAAAAACGGCACGGGATTTTTTGAACCCGTTGGTGCCCACGTTGGCCAGATTGTTGGAAATGACATCCATCTGGGTTTGCTGGGCTTCCAGGCCGGTCTTGGATATCCACAGTGAGCGTTGCATGAGCAGTGTCCTTTTTGTTCTGGATGGGTTATCAGGTCGTGATCTGCAGCAGCTGGGTAGCCTGCTGTTCGTTGCTGGTCTGGTTCTTCAACATCTGCATTTGCATGTCAAATTGTCGCGAGATGGAAATCATGTCCACCATGGTGCCAATGGCATTCACGTTGCTGCCTTCAAGGCTGCCTGCGTTGACGGTGAGCGTGGGATCAGGATTGACGGGTTTGCCATCCTGGGTTCTGAACAATCCATCTTCCCCACGCACCAGCTGTTTTTCCGGGGGATTGACCAGCTTGAGTTTCCCGGCCACGGTGGCTGTGATCGGTGGCGTTTGCGAAGGCACGGTGGAAATGGTGCCATCGGCGCCAACGGTGATTTCCGTGTCGGGCGGAATGCTGATTTGTCCGGGAGGCCCCGGCTGACCGGTGTCATCCACCACCGGGTAACCGCTGTTGGTCATCAGGATGCCGTTGGGTGACACCTGAAGGTTGCCATCCCGCGTGTAGGCTTCGCTGCCGTCGGGCAGGGCCACGGTGATCCACCCCTTCCCATTGAGCGCCACGTCCAGGGTGCGCCCGGTTTGCTGTTGCGGCGCTGGCGTGAAATCGTAACCGGTCTGGTAATTCACCACGAAAGTGCGTGTGGGTTGCCCTTCTCCGACGATGGGAACGGCGCGGAACGAGTTCATGGTGCTGCGATAGCCGGTGGTGTTCACGTTCGACAAATTGGACGCGATGGCCGACTGGCGCTGTAGGATGTGCGAGGCGCCAGTCATGGCGGTATAGATCAGACGGTCCATGGGACGTTATCTCAGCGAAGGTTGATCAGGGTCTGCTGGATCTGGTCTTCGGTGTGGATGGTCTGGGCATTGGCCTGATAGTTTCTTTGTGCCGTGATCATGTCCACCAGCTGGGTCGTGAGGTCCACGTTGGATGATTCGGTGGCTCCTGCCTGGATCACTCCCAGGTTTCCGGTATTGGGCGCACCCACGAGGGCGGAGCCCGATGCCGAAGTTTCCACCCACTGGTTGTTGCCAATGGATTGCAGGGCTTCCGGAGCTGAGAAATTGGCCAGGGCAATCTGTCCCAGGTTCTTGGACTGCCCATTGGAATAGCGCCCCTGGATCACTCCCGTGGAACTGGTGCTGAATCCGCTCAACTGACCTGAGGCGTAGCCATTCGGGTTCAACTGATTGACACCGTTGGCCGATCCGTACTGGGTGGTCGTGCCAAAGTTCAGGGTAATGGCCTGCGGTGTCGCTGCCCCATTCGTCAGAGGAACGGACGTACTGATCACTCCCGCTGGGCTGCCTGTGGGGTACACCAGCGCGCCGCTGGTATTGAAGCCCAGGGTTCCGATGGGCGTATTGGCTGCCGGTACGGAATTGCCATCCACCGTGAGATAGGTATTCCAGGCCGTGGTGGCTCCTGCCGTGGTGGCGGCTGCCGGCACTGCACTGGCCAGGGAAAAGTACATGGTGGCCACATGGCTGTTTCCAAGGCTGTCATAGACCGTCATGGAAGTGGAATAGTTGTAGGACGTGGGATCTGTCGGATTGAACGTGGTGGTGGTGGGTACCGTTGAGTTGGAATCCAGATTGACGCCCACTGTTCCGGTGGTGGTGGCGCTCGGGTTCAGGTTGGCTGTGGGAATCTGCAAAGGCACCGGTGATGACGTGATGATGGTGCCATTGGCATTCGCTTCATATCCGGTCAGCTGAAGCCCTTCGGCGTTGGTGAGGTAGCCGTTTTGGTCCAGCTGAAACTGTCCATCACGGGAGTAGGAGATGGAACCATTCTGGTCCATGCGGAAAAACCCCTGCCCGTTGATGGCCATGTCCAGGGAGTTGTTGGACGTGGTGATGCTGCCCTGGGAAAAATCCTGGAAGTTGCCGGTGACCTGGGTACCGATACCCGTCTGCAGGCTGCTGACCCCTCCCACGGAGGCCGCATACACATCGGAAAACTGGGTCGTGGATTCCTTGAAGCCCACCGTGTTGGCATTGGCCACGTTGTTCCCGATGGTGTCCAGCTGGCTGGAAGCTGCTTGCAGACCGCTTAATCCTTGTTGAAAAGCCATTGTTGTTCCCCCTGGTTACTGGACCATGACGACCGAAGACAAGGCTGCTGTCCCCAGGCCGGTAATGTTGAGTGAAGGCCCCTGGGATCCCAGGGTGACGGAAGTGACCGGCCCGTAGGACAGCGTGCTGGCCGTAACGGATTGACCCGACATGGAAGCGCTGACTGACATGTTGTAGGTGCCGGCAGGTGCCTGACTGCCCGAATTGGTGAGACCATCCCAAGTGAAGGGAACAACCCCTGCACTCTGGGCACCCAGTTGCATCGTGCGAATCACTTTTCCTGAACTGTCAGTAATGTTGACGGTGACCGCATCGGCAGCCTGGGAGAGTTGTACACCCCCATTGGACGTGGATCCCGACGAGGCAAGTGCAATGGTGCTGCCCGGTATCAGCACGTTGTGGCCGATGAGACCGGTGGCGGAGGACAGGGACTGACCGGAACTCATGCTGGTGCTGAGCGCCTGAAGGGTGGCATTGAGCTGGTTGATGCCGTCCACGGTGCTGATCTGGGCCAGCTGTGATGTCATCTGGCCGCTGTCCATGGGGTTCAGGGGGTCCTGGTTTTGCAGCTGGGCTGTGAGCAGGGTCATGAAGCTGTTTTGCAGGCCAGACCCGGAGACGCTACTGCCGGTACTTCCAGATGTGCTGGAACTGGCCAGGGAACTGTTGGCACCGTTGAGCGAATTGATCAGGTTGACAGCCGGGTTCACATTGGAAGAGGTGGTCATGGCAAGCCGTCCTTGAATTGGGTTAGATGGAGAGGGTTTTGGTCAACAGGTTGGTGGTGGTGGCCGCGATGGCCACGTCGTTCTGGTAAGAACGGGATGCGGAAATCATGTTGACCATTTCCTCTACCGCGTTGACATTCGTTTGGGTGATATAACCGTTGGAATCTGCCAGCGGATTGGATGGATCGTAAACCTTTTTCATGGGTCTGGGGTCGTTCACCACGGCACTCACGCGCACACCTGTGGACGAAGGATCGCCCATGGGCATGGGTTCGAAAACCACTTGTTTGGCATGGTACGCTTGACCGTCCGCTCCCGAGGAACTGTCCGCATTGGCCAAGTTACTGGCCACTACGTTGAGACGTTCGGACTGGGCTGTCATGGCAGACCCGGCTATGTTGAAAATGTTGAATAGTGACATGGCCTTACCCCGTCAGCGCCGTAATGACGTCCTTGATCTGCTGGCTCACGAATTGGAGACTGGATTCGTAGCGCACCGTGTTTTCCTGAAACTGTGCCTGTTCCTGATTCATGTCTACCGTATTGCCATCCGCGCTGGGCTGTACGACAGAACGGTACTGGACCTGAACCCCTGCCACCCCCCCCACAGCCTGTGGCGTGATGTGGCCTGGCTGTGAAGCAGCCATCTGCACGGGAGGCACAGCCTGGTTGCCAAGGGCGGTTTGGAGGGCATTGGCAAAATCAAAGTCCCGCGCCAGGTAATGGGGCGTATCTGCATTGGCAATATTGGACGACAGCAGTTCTTCCCGGGCATCCCGCAGGCGAAGCGCGGTCTGCTGGAACTGGAAAGTCTGGTCAATCCGGTTGGTCATGGTTACGCCCATGGGGTGACAGTCCATCTCATGTTAAGAAAATTCACTGGAGAACCATGGGGGGATTAGGCGGGGTTTAAGGGCTCTTTTCCTCCTTATGGGTCCGTGTTTTCTTTGAGGCCCCCTTTGCAACCCGAGTTCGGCAAGTCACAATGTGGGCATGAAAAAAACATTTGCACGCGTGCTGTACGTTCTGGTTGTTCTGGGAGGGGTTTTGCAGCCGGGGCTGCTCCAGGCATCGGACGGCGGATGGCAGGAAGAGCTGACACGGTTTGTCAGGGATCAAATCCCGTCAGTTCCCGGGCAACTGACAGTGACGGTGGGTATGGTGGAGAAACCCCGGACATCCTGCCCGGCACCGGAAGTGTTCCTGCCTCCGGGAGGACATCTGCTGGGTCAGGGTACTCTGGGCATTCGCTGTCCGGCACCGTCTGACGGGACTTCTCCTTGGGTGTTATACGTGCCGGTGCGTGTGCAGCTCAAGACCACCCTGGTGGTGGCCAGTCATGCCTTGTCGCCCGAACGCGTCCTGGAAGAACAGGACCTCATGGAACAGCAGGGAGAAGCCCAGCGCCCTGATGTGGTGACCCGGATGTCCGATGCCGTGGGCAAGGTGCTTAAGCAGGGAGTGGCCGCGGGACAGGCATTGCGCTTGGACATGCTGCGGGCAGTTTTCGTGGTCCACAAGGGCCAGACGGTGCCTGTGGTGGTGGAAGGTGACGGTTTCAGGATCAGCACGGAAGGCCAGGCCATGAACGATGCGGCGTCGGGAGATACCGTTCAGGTACGTACCTCTTCGGGCCACATGGTCACGGGCATCGCCGGAAATCATGGGCAGGTGAAGGTCAGTCCCTGAGCAGGCCGGCTGATCGGTCAACCAGCTGGAAAATTTTCCTGGTGGGCATGGGCGATGTGAATGTTCGAGCACCCAGGCACAGGCGTAAGGCACTCAGGGGTTGATGGTTCTGCCGGCCACAGTGTACCGGCTGGCCCAGGCGACCCCGGAGATCACTTCCCCGAGGCAGTTGCCTGAAAATCTGCAGCGTGTCTTCCACAGAACACCACTGGTTGTCAGTCCGGCGCACCAGATAGGGAAAAATGGTCTGG
>JAJZEL010000207.1 GCA_021828575.1 Pseudomonadota bacterium | reverse complement strand
ACGCGAGGGCATCTGTTTTCTCAGGCGGGGACACTGGACACCCGAACAGCGCGCCTGGGCAAGGGATTACTTTTTCAGGGAGGTGCGCCCGGTATTAACTCCCATCGGATTGGACACGGCCCACCCCTTTCCCCGCATCCTGAACAAAAGCCTGAATTTTGCGGTAGAACTGTCCGGGCAGGACGCCTTTGGCCGACAAGCCACCCATGCCGTCGTACAGGCGCCCAGGACATTACCGCGATTCATCCGATTGCCTGACGACATTGCCGGGTGCCAGGAAGGATTCATATTTCTTTCATCCGTCTTGCATGCGAACGTGGGCGAACTTTTTCAAGGCATGACGGTGCAAGGCTGTTACCAGTTTCGCCTGACCAGGAATAGTGAGCTGTTTCTTGAAGAGGAGGAAGAACCCGGGAACCTGCGCAAAGCACTTGAAGGTGAACTCAATCATCGCCAGTATGGCGACGAAGTGCGCCTTGAAGTCGCCGAAAACTGTTCCGAAGCCATGGCCGATTTTCTGCTCAGGACATTCGAACTGGACCCCTCCGATCTTTACCGGGTCAACGGACCGGTCAATCTGGTTCGCCTGATGCAGGTGGCTGACATGGTCAGGCGACCAGATCTCCGATTCCCTCTTTTCACTCAGCATGTGCCCAGAGAGTTCAATAAACCGGACCGCCTTTTTTCCTCCCTCAAACGAAAGGATCTGCTGTTACACCATCCCTTCCAGTCCTTTTCACCGGTGGTGGACTTTGTCAGGCTGGCTGCCGAAGATCCCCAGGTGTTGGCCATCAAACAAACCGTCTACCGTGCCGGAACCGATTCGGAACTCATGGAGGCCCTGATCGATGCGGCCAGTCGCGGAAAGGAAGTGACTGTCATTGTGGAACTATTGGCGCGGTTCGATGAAGAAGCCAACATCAACTGGGCTGCACGACTGGAAGACGCCGGCGCACACGTGGTTTATGGCGTATTTGGTTTCAAAACCCATGCCAAGATGTGTCTTGTGGTCAGACGTGAACAAGGGCACCTCGAAAGATACGTCCATCTGGGGACAGGCAATTATCATTCTCGAACCACCAAGCTGTACACCGACTTCGGTTTGTTCACCGCTCATCCGGACATCACTGCGGATATCAATGACATCTTCCTTCAAATCACCGGACTGGGGCGTCATGCCGAGCTCCGTAAAGTGCTCCAGGCCCCCTTCAGCCTTCACCGTGACCTGATGTCTGCCATTCGGCGGGAAACAGAACATGCCGGCAATGGCCAACCTGCTCGCATGATCATCAAGATGAATGCCCTCACGGAACCTCTGGTCATTGATGCCCTGTATGAAGCCAGCCAGGCAGGAGTAAAAGTTGACCTGATCGTGCGTGGTGCCTGCCTGCTCAAGCCAGGCGTGGCGGGTCTGTCAGAACACATTCGCGTCATTTCCGTCATCGGCCGGTTTCTTGAACACCACCGGATTTTTTATTTTTACAACACGGGTGCTGAAGACGTGTTTCTTTCTAGCGCAGACTGGATGGACCGTAATTTTTTTCGCCGCATCGAAATATGCGTTCCCATCCTTGACCCGCAAGTGAAACGCCGGGTGGTGCGAGAAGGACTGGAGCCTTATCTCAAGGACAGGCATGGCGCATGGGAAATGGCCGAGGACGGCAGCTGGCGCCGCCTCCGACCCCGGCGAGGCAAAACTTTCAGCGCCCATCAGACACTCCTGGACAAATTGTCAGACCCATCATGACCCTGGAAATAGAAATAAAACTCAGTGCTTCCCCAGAAACAGTGCGTCAGGTCATGACCCTGAATGAACTGGCACAGCTTGCCAACGGTTCCGTCCTGCATCAGAGGCTGATCAGTGTTTACTACGATACCCCCACCGGCACATTGAGGTCTCGTGGCGTGGCATTGCGAATGCGACGACAGCAGGGCACATGGGTACAAACGCTCAAGTACAAGGGGGAGTACCGGGACGGGATTGCGTATCGTGAAGAGTGCGACACACCTTCTGATGGCTATCATCTGGATTTTTCATCACTGGAAGATGATGCGCTGCGTGACTATCTTTTATCTGAACATGTTTATCGTTATCTGAAGCCACGCTTCGTCACCGATTTTGAAAGAACGACCCGACAATTACGCACCGCCGGGGGCGCAGAAATTGAACTGGCCGTGGACCTGGGCGAAGTTCGTACCGGGCTAAGCCAGTGGCCGCTGTCTGAAATCGAGTTGGAACTCAAATCCGGATCGCCAGATGAATTGCATGTGCTGAGCCGTTTCCTTCAGTCACGACTGCTCCTGGTGCCAGACACCATGAGCAAGGCTGAACGTGGTTACGCATTGCTGGAACAGGAAAAGGATCGTTCGTCATGACACATTTGATTCTGTGGCGTCACGCGGAAGCCGTGGATGGGTACCCTGACCATGCTCGCGCCCTTACGCCACGTGGTGAACAACAAGCGAAACACATGGCACGATGGTTGAACCGGTTTTTACCGACACCTTATCGCATACTATCCAGTCCAGCGACCCGGACACTGCAAACAGCGCATGCCCTGGCAGAAGAAGTGGAAACCCACCCGCTGTTGCATGTGGGCAGCTCACCTCGCGAAATTCTGCAAGCCATTGGCTGGCCGGAAATGCCCATGCCCACCGTGGTGGTTGGCCATCAACCCACCCTTGGACAGGTAGCTGCCTTGCTACTGTCAGGCATAACAAATGACTGGAGCGTACCCAAGGGTGCCCTATGGTGGATCACCCAGCGAGAAAGAGATCTTGCAGATCAGGTGGTTCTACGTGCCATGCTGAGCCCCGAATTCATCCGGGATTAGCGCAGGCCTTCACAACTCCTGCAATGGTCTCAGCCCAGTGCCTGACCACGTGATCATCCTCTCCTTCCACCATGACACGGATGAGTGGCTCGGTGCCTGACGACCGGAGCAACACGCGCCCCGAATCCTTGAGCGCGGCTTCTGCCTCCCGAACGGCCTCCTGAATCTGAGGGGTCTGCTGCAGATCCATCTTCCCGTTCATGCGCACGTTAATGAGGTGTTGAGGATACAACTTCACTTCCTTTGTGTACTCTTCCAGCGAGGTTTTTTCCCCGACCAGAGCTGCGAGCACCTGAAGTGCCGAAATGATGCCATCGCCCGTACTGTGTTTGTCCCGGCAAATGATGTGCCCCGAGTTTTCTCCGCCCCAATGCCAATCCCGCTCCAGCATCATTTCAAGGACGTAGCGATCTCCCACCCTGGCACGGGCAAAGGGAATGCCCTGGCGGGCAAAGGCCTTTTCCACGGCAAGGTTGGTCATGGCAGTGCCCACCACGCCTCCAGTCATCTGCCCTGCTGCGCGACGATGTTTGACGATGGCATACAACAGCTGGTCTCCATCGTGAATGCCGCCTGCCGCATCCACCATCATCAACCGGTCACCATCACCATCCAGAGCAATTCCCAAATGTGCATCATGCTCGAAAACCGCATCACGAAGGGTTTTCACGTGGGTAGCACCACAATGGTCATTGATATTCACACCATTCGGCGCGTTACCAATGGCCACCACCTCAGCACCCAGCTCATGAAACACCAGTGGAGCAATGTGGTATGTGGCTCCATGGGCACAATCCACAACCAGCTTCAATCCTTTCAAATCAAGGGTGGATGGGAAGGTACTCTTGCAAAACTCGATGTAACGGCCTGCTGCATCATCCATGCGACGGGCCCGCCCAAGACGAGCTGATTCCTGGCAATGCATGGGCTCTTCCAGCAGGCGCTCGATCTCCACTTCCACTGCATCGGGCAGCTTCTGACCTGCCGCAGAAAAAAATTTGATTCCGTTATCAGGGAAAGGATTATGCGATGCGCTGATCATGATACCTGCTTGAAGGCGCAACACTCGCGTCAGATAGGCTACGGCAGGTGTCGGCATGGGCCCCACAAGCACCACGTCCACACCAGCTGCTGACAGACCTGCCTCCAGTGCCGATTCCAGCATGTATCCTGAAATGCGGGTGTCCTTGCCAATCAGTACTCCAGGGCGAGTATCCCCGGAATGGTGAACCTTGGCCAACACGGATCCCGCTGCATAGCCCAGATGCAGCACTTTGTCCGGGGTGATGGGGGCCTCCCCCACTTTCCCCCGAATACCGTCCGTCCCGAAATATCGACGACTCATGAATCTGTTCCTCCATTCACTGCCTGCCATATTTTCAATGCCTGACACGTGGGCGCCACATCATGCACACGTAGCATCCATACCCCTCTGGACACTGCCACCAAGGCTGCCGCCACACTCGGCACCAGACGGTCGCCCGTTCCCTGCCCTGTTAAATGCCCGAGAAAAGACTTGCGCGACATGCCCACGAGCACGGGATAATCACCCCGCGTACCTGTTTCCAGCGTTCTCAACAGGGCCAGATTATGATCCAGTGTCTTGCCAAAACCAAATCCGGGATCCAGAAGAATGCGACTCCTGCCTATTCCGGACTGCTCGGCTATCCGCGCCCTTGCGTGGAGAAATGCCCAGACTTCACTGACCACGTCTCCGTAGAGTGGATTGCGCTGCATCGTGCCTGGCTCGCCCTGCATGTGCATCAGGCAAATAGCCGCTTCATATCCTGCCAGCAATGACAGGGCACCTGGCTCCTGCAACGCCTGGATGTCGTTGATCATGGACGCCCCCTCTTGAAGAACTGCATCCATGACATCCCGGTGACGTGTATCCACGGATACGGGAATGTTTTTTCGAACCAGTGCGCGCACCACAGGCACTACTCGACTGATTTCTTCGACCACACTGACCGGTAAGGCTCCTGGGCGAGTGGACTCGCCACCCACATCCACAATGTCCGCCCCCTCAAGAATCATCTGTTCGGCATGCGCCACAGCCTGGTCCGTGCCAGCATGGTGCCCACCATCAGAAAAGGAATCGGGTGTGACATTCAGGATGCCCATGACGCATGGCCTACCCCTGGGCAAGCGATACGACCCACACTGGAAATCTGTCATGAAATGCCTCCGGGGCCGGAGGTTTCCCCTTCCGGCCCCGGCCTGTCAGGCGCCCTGCGCGGGCTGGGCGGTATTGCCCGTTGTGGAAGCCGCACCGGTTCCCGGAGTTGGGGTTGGCGGCGGAGTAACGGAAGTCACAGCTGGTGGTTTGGGAGGACGCGGGGGACGTCCCGACATGATGTCTTCAATCTGATCTGCATCGATGGTTTCCCATTCCAGCAAGGCTGACGTCATTGCTTCGATCTTATCCCGATTGGCCTCGATCAGGCGACGGGCCAAGGCATACTGACCATCAATGATGCGGCGAATCTCGGCATCCACCTGCTGCATGGTGGCTTCGGATACATTCTTGTGGGTTGTGATGGAACGCCCGAGGAACACTTCGCCTTCGTTTTCCCCGTACACCATGGGTCCGAGAGACTCCGACATGCCCCATTGTGTCACCATGCGACGCGCCATTTCCGTGGCACGTTCAAAATCATTGCTGGCACCTGTAGTCATCTGGTTCATGAACACTTCTTCCGCAATCCGCCCACCAAACAGAACGGCAATGTTCTGGAGGATCTGTTCGCTATTCATGCTGTACCTGTCTTCGGTAGGCAGCTGCATGGTCACTCCCAGGGCCCGTCCCCGGGGAATGATGGTGACCTTGTGAACAGGGTCGGTGCGATCCAGAAGCCTGGCCACCACAGCGTGCCCGGACTCATGGTAGGCAGTATTGCGACGTTCCTGCTCAGGCATGACCACGGAACGACGCTCGGCACCCATGATGATCTTGTCTTTGGCACGCTCAAAATCATCCATATCCACCAATCGTTTGTTACCGCGTGCGGCAAAAAGGGCTGATTCGTTCACCAGATTGGCCAGATCCGCCCCTGAAAAACCGGGCGTCCCGCGAGCAATGATGTCTGCCCGCACGTCAGGTGCAATGGGCACCTTGCGCATGTGCACCATGAGAATCTGTTCACGGCCCCGAATATCAGGCAAAGGCACCACCACCTGGCGATCAAAGCGCCCAGGTCGCAACAAGGCAGGATCAAGTACATCCGGGCGGTTGGTGGCGGCAATCACGATGACCCCTGCCGTGCCCTCGAACCCGTCCATTTCCACCAGCAACTGGTTGAGCGTCTGTTCGCGCTCATCGTTTCCGCCACCCAGTCCTGCGCCGCGTTGACGCCCCACGGCATCGATTTCATCGATGAATACGATGCATGGGGCACTTTTCTTGGCTTGTTCGAACATGTCGCGTACGCGCGCTGCGCCCACACCCACGAACATTTCCACGAAGTCAGACCCGGAGATGCTGAAGA
>JAJZEL010000040.1:772-6372 GCA_021828575.1 Pseudomonadota bacterium | reverse complement strand
CGATGCTCGCAGCCAATCTCTTGGGGTTCTGCATCATCTCCGTCAGCAAAACGAGAAACCGGCCGACCGGCATAACCTGTCGTTGGCAGATTTCGTGGCTCCTGAATCCACCCGAGTCCCTGATTACCTGGGCGCTTTTGCCGTGACGGCAGGGGTGGGTATCGAGAAGCACCTGGAACGTTTCGAGGCGGAGCAGGACGACTACAGCGCCATTCTTCTCAAGGCGCTGGCGGACAGGCTGGCAGAAGCCTTTGCAGAAGCATTGCATGCCAGGGTTCGCAAGTCGTTGTGGGGGTACGCCCCAGAGGAATCCCTGAACAGTGAGGCGCTCATTGCTGAACGTTACCGGGGTATCCGTCCTGCGCCAGGTTATCCGGCTTGTCCGGATCATACAGAAAAGCAGTTTTTGTTCGAGCTGTTGGATGCCGAAAAACACACCGGGATTCATTTGACCGAACACTATGCCATGTGGCCCACCGCTGCAGTCAGTGGGTTTTATTTTTCCCATCCGGAAAGCCGTTACTTCGCAGTGGGCAAAGTCGGTCGAGACCAGGTGATGGACTACGCCAGTCGCAAGCAAATCAGTGTGGAAGAAACCGAGCGCTGGCTGGCTCCTGTTCTGGGTTACGAACCGGGACGCTGAGTCATGCACATCCACATTCTGGGCATTTGCGGAACCTTCATGGGAGGGGTGGCCGTGCTGGCACGGGCGGCAGGCCATCAGGTCACCGGGTGTGATGCACAGGTTTACCCGCCCATGAGCACGCAGCTGGAACAGCAGGGCATTTCACTGATGGAAGGTTATGGGGCAGAACAATTGGCCCTGCATCCTGACCTGTTTGTGGTGGGCAACGTGGTCTCACGAGGCAACCCGCTCATGGAGGCCATACTGGATCAGGGTTTGCCCTATGTTTCAGGACCCCAGTGGCTGGCGGAAAACATTCTTGCCCACTGCCAGGTACTGGCAGTGGCGGGCACACATGGCAAGACCACCACCTCGTCAATGGCCGCCTGGATCATGGAGCATGCAGGATTGTCTCCCGGATTTCTGATTGGCGGTGTTCCAGGCAATTTTTCCGTGTCTGCCCGGTTACCCAAACCCTGGACTCCGGGGCTCCCGCAGAACAGTCGCCCCTGGTTTGTGATTGAAGCGGATGAATACGACACCGCTTTTTTCGACAAACGCTCAAAGTTTGTTCATTATCGACCTCGGGTGGCGCTACTGAATAATTTGGAATTTGATCACGCCGACATTTTTCCAGACGTGGAGGCCGTCAAGATTCAGTTTCATCACATGGTGCGTACGGTTCCTGGCCAGGGTTTGCTAGTGGTCAACGGGGCTGAACCCCATTTGAAAGCAGTGCTGGCTTTGGGCGCCTGGACCCCGTTGGTGTTTTTCGGAGATGGCGAGGGATGGCAAGTGGAAGGCGATGATCATCTTGGCACCCTGATGATCCGCGAGGGCCAAGATTCCAGGGGGCCTGCCATTCATTGGTCGTTGCTGGGAGAGCATAACCGGAAAAACGCCCTAGGTGCTCTTCTGGCCGTGAAGGCGGCAGGAGTTCCTCTGGAACGGGGGCTGGATGCCTTGAAGGATTTTGGCGGTGTAAAGCGTCGCATGGAACTGCGGGGCGAGGTGCGGGGGGTGAAGGTATACGATGACTTTGCACATCACCCCACAGCAATAGAAACGACCATTGCTGGCTTGAGAAGAAAAGTGGGTGCTCACACAAGAATACTGGCGGTGATCGAGCCGCGCTCCAACACCATGAAGCTGGGCGTTTGGGCAGATGCCCTGGGACAAAGCCTGGCAGGGGCGGACAAGGTGTTTTGTTACGGGGCAGGACTGGGTTGGAATATCCATGGTGCCCTCGCGGCATTAGGGACGCGTGCCCAAGTGTATGAGCATCTGGAGGCTTTGGTGGAGGCCGTGGCTGGAGAAGCTGTTTCTGGCGACCAAGTGCTAGTGATGAGTAATGGTGGGTTTGGCGGAGTTCATGACAAGTTGCTGAAACGACTGGGTGGTCCTGCAGCATGAATGTGTTTTATGAGGAAGACGGCGAGCTGAAATCCGCTCACGTCCTGTCCGACAAGGACAGCAGCAGCCTGCAGGTGGAATCTCCCCATGGCAAGCGGGGCAAGCTCAAGTCATCCGCCATTCTGTTCCGCTTCACCAGCCCTGCTCCTGGGGCATTGATGGCTGAAGCGAATGCGCTGGCGGATGGCCTGGACGTGGAGTTGCTCTGGTCCTGTTGCCCGGGTGACCGGGAGTGGGGATTCGAGGAACTCGCAAGAGAATACACGGGCCGCGAACCCACCCCCGTGGAACTGGCCGCCATTCTCTTGCGGCTGCATGCTTCTCCCATGTATTTTTATCGCAAGGGACGCGGGCGATATCGCCCTGCTCCCGAGACCAACCTCAAGGCCGCGCTGGCAGGCCTTGAGCGCAAACGGCAACAGGAACTGCAAAAACAGCAAGCGCTGGAGACCATTCAGGCGGGCCGGTTTCCTGATTGGATGGTTACCGAAATGCCCACCCTGCTCTACCGGCCGGACAAAAACACCCTGGCATGGAAAACGCTGGAAGCGGCCAGCAGCATCATGCATTTGACGGTTCCACAGGTTCTGGTTCACTGTGGCGTTTTAAAAGACAGTCGTTCCTGGCTCGAGGGCAAATTCCAGTTTGAGTATTTTGGGCCTCTGGATCCCGCTGTGGTGTACGTCGTTTGTGAAATGGATGCAGGGATTGAGCAGGCGGATGTGGAAGCGTTCAGTATTGATGATGCTTCCACGACCGAAATCGATGATGCCTTCAGTGTGGAAAAACTGGATGATGATCATTGGAGAGTGGGCATTCACATTGCTGCACCGGCCCTCGGATTTTCAGAGGGCTCACCGCTGGATCAGATTGCACGCGGTCGTCTTTCCACGGTGTACATGCCTGGCCGAAAAATCCCCATGTTGCCTGACCAAGTGATCCGCCAATATTCATTGCATGAGGGGGAAGTCCATCCTGCCTTGTCCCTCTATCTGACGGTCCGTCTTGCCGATGGCATGATTACGGAGCGCCGGTCAAAGGTGGATCGCGTGAAAGTGGCCAGCAACCTCAGGTTGAACGAACTGGATGCTGCCTTTGATCCGGAAAATGAAGCCGATGACCGCCCCCATTTTTCCGAATTGCGCTTTCTCTGGCGGTTGGCCAGCACACTGGCAGAACGGCGCACCGAAGGGCTGCGGCCTTCTCCGCAGTATCAGGACTATGCCTTTCATGTGAGTGATGATCGGGTCAGCATTGTGCCACGTCCCCGTGGATCGCCTTTGGACACTCTGGTGGCCGAATTGATGATCGAGGTCAACAGCCAGTGGGGAAAATTGCTGGCCGATGCCGGTGTGGGTGCATTGTACCGGGTGCAGTCAAACGGAAAAACCGGTCTTTCCGTCCTTCCTGCCCCCCACGAGGGCTTGGGTGTCCAGCAATATGCCTGGTCCAGTTCTCCGCTCAGACGATATGTGGATCTGGTGAATCAATGGCAACTGATCAGCCTGTTGTCAGGTTTTCCTGCCCCTTTTTCTGGCAGGGAAGCAGAACTGGAATCAGTGGCTCGGGCATTTGAAATGGCGTACGACGCCTATAATGAGTTCCAGCGCCAAATGGAACGGTACTGGTGTTTGCGCTGGCTGGAGCAGGAGCGAGTAACCACTTCTGATGCCTTGATGCTCAGGGAAGGCATGGCCCGTATCAGTGGACTGCCTTTGGTGATCAAGGTGTTGGGTGGCGAGCGCCTGCCACCGGGAACCAAAGTACAGGTGGGGCTTGAGCGTATCAATTTATGGGACATGACAGTGGTTGCTCACTTGTCATCAGTGGGTCTGGATTCATGAGCTTGAATGGGCGGCTGGGTTGGGCTTTGCTCGTTTCACTGGTTCTGCATGTCGTTTTTCTGGGAATGGGTATTCGTTCCCTGCCAGTCCTGCAGGTCGCCCCTCCTCCTTCTCCGCTGGAAATGGCATTGAGTTTCGACAATCCTCACGACACCGGTCAGCGCGGAAGCACTGCGTATGAGCCTCCCGTCCTGAGTTCTGCCATTGAATCCAGTGGGACGTCAGTTTCCTCCTCCCGGCCGGTACTGCCCGTACAATCGCCTGAATCCCCGCCCTCCCAGGAGGGAGATCCAGGCTTGGCCGAGCGCAGTCTCCAGTTTGCTCGTGAAGAGGTTGCAGGCACCTTGTCAGACCAGCACACGGTTGAACTCGGTTCTGGAACCCGGGATGCCGTGTTTGCTTCGTACGAAGAAGCCTTCGGTAGAAAAGTGGAGGAAGTGGGATCCCTCAATTACCCGCCTCCTGTTAATGGACAGGCGCTGCATGGTTCTGTGAGGGTGACTACCACCATCAAGCCGGATGGGTCGGTGGCTTATGTGGAAGTGGTGCATTCGTCAGGAAGCCCTGAACTGGATGAGGCAGCCCGGCATATCATCCGCATGGCCGCCCCTTATCAGCCATTCACAAAGGCCATGGCCGAGCGGGCTGATCTGGTGAGCATTACCCGCACATTCAACTTTGTGCAGGCGGGGGATGTGACGGGTGGGGAGTAAATTCGCGCAGAGCAGGGAAATATCCCAGTCACTTCATCATCAGGGATGATGCGTCTGTGTCTTGGTCGAAAGCCTTTTTTCAAAAAAGGCAATCGTTTTCATGAGCCCCTCGTGGAGCGTTGTTCTGGGTTCCCAGCTTAAAGCTGATCTGGCTAACGAGATGTCAGGCTTGCGTTGTCGTGGATCATCTTCCGGTAGCGGGCAGTGGATCAATTTCGATTTCGAATTCGTCAAGTCAATCACTCTGTCTGCCAATTCACGAATGGTGAATTCATCGGGGTTTCCGAGATTAACCGGTCCGGTTACGGAATCCTCTGCTTCCATCAGAGAGAGGAAAGCGCGGATCATGTCATCCACATAACAAAAAGAACGGGTTTGCGAACCTTCACCATAAATCGTGATGGGTTCATTTCTGAGCGCCTGAACAATGAAGTTAGATACGACGCGCCCATCATTGGGGTGCATGCGGGGACCATAGGTGTTGAATATTCTGGCAACCTTGATACGTAGCCTGTGTTGCCTGTGGTAGTCAAAAAACAGGGTTTCTGCGCAGCGTTTTCCCTCGTCGTAACAAGACCGCAAGCCGATGGGATTAACCTTTCCCCAATAGCTCTCCGGTTGCGGATGAACTTCCGGGTCACCATACACCTCACTTGTGGAGGCCTGAAATATCTTCGCCTTGACGCGCTTGGCGAGCCCCAGCATGTTGATGGTTCCGTGCACGTTGGTTTTCGTGGTCTGTACGGGGTCGAACTGGTAATGAACGGGCGATGCGGGGCAAGCCAGATTGTAGATTTCCTGCACTTCCAGATAGAGGGGAAAAGTGATGTCGTGCCGAATCAGTTCAAAACGGGGATGCTCCAGAAGATGAAGGATGTTGTCCTTCCCGCCGGTAAAAAAATTGTCTACACAAAGCACATCATGCCCAGCATCCAGCAGTTTCTCGCAAAGATGGGAACCAAGGAAACCTGCCCCACCCGTAACAAGGACGGATTTTCTCACTTT
>JAJZEL010000040.1:0-762 GCA_021828575.1 Pseudomonadota bacterium | reverse complement strand
CACTTTATTTTTCATTGTGTCATTTTTCCGGTGATGCAACTGGATTCATAGAGTGACCAAGGGCCCGATGACTGGACAATCGATACCTTGCACTGCGGATTGTCAAAGAAGTGCTGGCTGATGGGCAATAGACTGCGCACAAAGAAATATCGGTACCGCCATCCTTGCCATTTTACCCAGTCAAAAGTAGTGGGTCTGAACTCGAATCCAAGCACGGCAGAGGGTGCCTGGTCGTTTTTGAAGCGCACGACGCAGGGGGGGTTTGAGGCGAAATTGACATCCACGAACCCCCCTTTTTCAGCTTGGTACCATAGTGGGTAATGAAGATACACCATGGGAGTGGTGATGTAACGGCTTCCGGAATCAAAAATGAGTGACAAGGCACGCTGGTTTGCTACGGCTTTCTCCATCAATGGCCCGAATGCTTGGCTTTCCCTGTAAAAGTTGGCTGTCTGAAACATTTTTATGCCCACAATGAACAAGCTCAGGCCCGGTATGAGAAAAACAAACCAGCCGGGATGACGAGCTTTGTCGGATGGGAAGTCATTATCCGGCTTTCTGAACGCAAAGACGAAAAATGGAAGAAAGTAAGGACTGAAGCGTATATAGATCAGGCTGACTTCCTGCACTTGGGAAGGCAGGGTTCCGTACGCAAGCAATAAAACGATCAATGGAATAAAAGGAGCCAGGTCACTTTTGTGAAAATGCGATCCGATATAGCGCGGCAAAATGAGCAGGACGGGAATGACTGAAGAGAGCAGT
>JAJZEL010000018.1 GCA_021828575.1 Pseudomonadota bacterium | reverse complement strand
GTCACTGGTACTGTTTAAGCCTTTCATTTTTCATAAATTGGAAATCATGGGGCTTGCAACCACCATCAAGGCTGCCAAGCGTATGGTGGAACAGGAAATCCCTGAGGTCTGGGACATTCTCGAAGAAGTCATTCGCGAGCATCCGGTTTTGCTCAACCGCGCACCGACCTTGCACAGGTTGGGCATTCAGGCATTCGAGCCCGTGCTGATCGAAGGCAAGGCCATCCAGCTGCATCCGCTGGTGTGTGCTGCTTTCAACGCCGACTTTGACGGTGACCAGATGGCCGTACACGTGCCGTTGTCCCTCGAGGCTCAGATGGAAGCACGCACCCTGATGCTGTCTTCCAATAATGTGCTGTCTCCTGCCAACGGTGATCCGATCATTGTTCCTTCGCAGGACATCGTGCTGGGGCTCTATTACATTACGCGTGAACGCGTGAATGCGCGTGGCGAAGGCATGCGTTTTTCCGATGTGGACGAGGTGGTGCGAGCGTTTGATGCCCGCATGGTGGACGTGACGGCACGCATCCAGGTGCGTATCCGTGAAGTGGTTCGTGGTGCTGATGGCAGCAAGGAAGAAAAAGTCACCCGTTATGACACGACAGTGGGTCGTGCCATGCTGTCCGAAATTCTGCCGGAAGGGTTACCTTTCTCTTTTATCAACAAAGCATTGAAGAAGAAAGAGATTTCTCGGCTGATCAATGCGGCGTTCCGGCGTTGTGGTATTCGCGAGGCTGTGATTTTTGCCGATCGGCTCATGTACACCGGATTCTCCATGGCGACCCGGGCCGGAATTTCCATTTGCGTTGACGACATGCTCGTGCCGCGCGAAAAAGAATCCCTGATTGCCTCCGCAGAGGCCGAGGTAAAGGAAATCGAAACGCAGTACACATCTGGTCTGGTGACCCAGGGCGAGCGTTACAACAAGGTGGTTGACATCTGGGGTCGTGCAGGTGACCAGGTGGGCAAGGCCATGATGGATCAGTTGGGTCGTGAGCCAGTGGTGGATCGTTCGGGCAAGGAAACCACCCAGGAATCTTTTAACTCCATTTACATGATGGCTGATTCGGGTGCTCGTGGTTCGGCTGCCCAGATTCGACAGTTGGCAGGGATGCGGGGTCTGATGGCCAAACCTGATGGCTCCATCATTGAAACGCCCATCACGGCTAACTTCAGGGAAGGGTTGAACGTTCTGCAGTACTTTATTTCCACTCACGGTGCGCGCAAGGGCTTGGCTGATACTGCGCTGAAGACTGCAAACTCGGGTTACCTGACACGTCGTTTGGTGGATGTGACCCAGGATCTGGTGGTGACCGAGGTGGATTGTGGTACTGAGCAGGGCATGGTACTGAAGGCGCTGGTGGAGGGGGGCGAAGTGGTTGAGCCTTTGCGTGACCGGGTTCTGGGTCGTGTTTCAGCCATTGACCTCATGCACCCTGAGTCTGGTGAGCTGCTGGTGGCTGCAGGCACATTGCTTGATGAAGAGGTGGTGGACCAGATTGAGTCAGCCGGGCTGGATGAAGTGAAGGTACGCACGCCGCTGACCTGCGAAACCCGTTATGGGTTGTGTGCCCAGTGCTACGGTCGTGATTTGGGACGCGGCGGTCTGGTCAATGTGGGTGAGGCGGTGGGCGTTATTTCTGCCCAGTCCATTGGCGAGCCCGGCACCCAGCTGACCATGCGAACATTCCATATCGGTGGAGCCGCTTCCCGTGCAGCCGTGGTCAGCCAAGTGGAAAGCAAATCCAATGGGGTACTGCGTTTCTCTCCCGGAATGCGCCATGTGCTGAATGCCCGTCAGGAACAGATTGTTATTTCCCGTGGCGGAGAAGTGATCGTGACGGATGACAGCGGTCGCGAACGCGAACGCCACAAGGTTCCTTACGGGGCCACCCTGCAACATGCTGAAGGCCACAAGGTCAAGGCGGGTCAGGTTCTGGCGGTATGGGATCCACATACCCGCCCCATCATTACAGAATATTCTGGCGTAGTGCGCTTTGAAAACGTGGAAGAAGGCGTGACGGTAGCCAAGCAGATTGACGAAGTCACGGGATTGTCCACCCTGGTGGTGATAGATCCCAAGCGCAGGGCAGGTACACAGTCCAAGGGCTTGCGCCCCCAGGTCAAGTTGCTGGATGAGGACGGAAAGGAAGTCAAGTTGTCAGGTACCGACCAGCCGGTGAATATCACCTTCCAGATCGGGGCTATCATCACGGTCAAGAACGGCCAGTCTGTGGGCGTGGGTGAGGTGCTTGCCCGGATTCCCCAGGAGTCCTCGAAGACCCGTGACATTACAGGTGGTTTGCCCCGTGTTGCCGAGCTTTTTGAAGCCCGTTCGCCGAAGGATGCCGGGTTGCTGGCCGAGATTACCGGAACAGTATCCTTTGGCAAGGACACGAAGGGAAAACAGCGTCTGGTCATCACGGATCTGGATGGAGTGGCACATGATTACCTGATTCCCAAGGACAAGCATGTCACGGTTCATGATGGGCAGATTGTCAATAAGGGTGAAATGATCGTGGATGGTCCTGCAGATCCCCATGACATACTCCGCCTGCTGGGAGTTGAAGCGCTGACCCGATACATCACGGACGAAGTTCAGGATGTGTACCGCCTCCAAGGTGTGAAGATCAACGACAAGCACATTGAGGTGATTGTTCGCCAGATGCTGCGTCGGGTTCAGGTGGCGGATGCCGGTGAGACCAGATTCATCCCGGGTGAACAGGTCGAACGGGCCGAGCTCCTGGAAGAAAACGAGGCAGTGGTTGCGGAAAACAAGCGCCCCGCCACTTTCGAGTATGTTCTTCTGGGTATCACGAAGGCATCGTTGTCCACGGACTCTTTCATATCGGCGGCGTCTTTCCAGGAAACCACGCGAGTGCTGACCGAAGCCGCCATCATGGGCAAACGGGACGACCTGCGAGGTCTGAAGGAAAACGTGATCGTGGGCCGTCTTATTCCAGCAGGAACCGGCTTGGCCTATCACAATATTCGGCGTACCCAACCGGCGGATACCGTGCTGGGCGAAGATGCCGTTGGACTGGATGCCACCCTGACGCTGACCGATGGCGAACAGGTGGCTTGACAGAATAGGGTTGCCAAACTAGAATCGACAGTCTTAATTCGGGGCGGGACCGCCCCGAAGGATTTTTTCCTTACGGGGAATATGGGGTAAAGCACAGCATGCCAACGATCAATCAGTTGATTCGCAAGCCGCGTAGCGCCAAAAAAGCCAAGAGCAAGGTGCCGGCGCTGGCCAGTTCGCCACAAAAGCGCGGGGTTTGTACTCGCGTGTACACCACGACACCGAAGAAGCCCAATTCGGCTTTGCGCAAGGTGGCGCGTGTGCGCCTGACCAACGGTTTTGAGGTCACCAGCTACATTGGCGGGGAAGGGCACAATTTGCAGGAGCACTCGGTGGTGCTGATTCGTGGTGGTCGTGTCAAGGATCTTCCCGGTGTGCGTTACCACACGGTGCGCGGTAGTCTGGACACGGCCGGTGTCAAGGACCGCAAGCAGTCGCGCTCCAAATACGGCGCCAAGCGACCCAAAGCGGCCTGACCCCCGTAATTCATTGATAGAGAGTACATCATGCCTCGTAGAAGAGAAGTTCCGAAACGTGAAGTGCTGCCGGATCCAAAGTTTGGCAACGCGGATATTTCCAAGTTTGTCAATGTGATCATGACATCAGGCAAGAAGTCGGTTGCAGAGCAGATTGTGTATCGCGCTATGGAGGCTGTGGCGCGCAAGTCGGGAAAGGATGCGATCGAGGTATTCGTATCGGCTCTTAACAATGCACGTCCTCTGGTGGAAGTGAAAAGCCGTCGTGTGGGCGGGGCTAACTACCAGGTACCTGTGGAAGTGCGTGCGACCCGTCGTACGGCGCTTGCCATGCGTTGGTTGAGGGAAGCTGCGCGCAAGAGAAGCGAAAAATCCATGGGGTTGCGCTTGGCAGGTGAGTTGATGGATGCGGCAGAAGGGCGTGGCGGCGCAATCAAGAAGCGTGAGGAAGTGCACCGCATGGCGGAGGCCAACAAGGCATTTGCCCACTACAGGTTCTAACCGGGTGGCCGGTGTATTCCGGTCGCAGGGGTTGGATTGACGGATCATGAGGCTCGGGCAAATGCCGCGGGCCTCTCGTGCATAGAACGATACTGACAGGCGAAATAAATTGGCTCGTAAAACACCCATAGAACGCTATCGCAATATTGGTATTTCTGCGCATATTGATGCGGGAAAAACCACGACCACCGAGCGTATCCTTTTTTATACCGGGGTTTCGCACAAAATTGGCGAAGTTCATGATGGTGCTGCCACCATGGACTGGATGGAGCAGGAGCAGGAGCGCGGAATCACCATCACTTCTGCGGCAACCACCTGCTTCTGGAAGGGTATGGAGGGGAAATTCCCCGAGCACCGCATCAACATCATTGATACTCCCGGGCACGTGGACTTCACCATTGAGGTGGAGCGCTCCATGCGGGTTCTGGATGGCGCTTGCATGGTGTATGACTCGGTGGGTGGCGTACAACCTCAGTCTGAAACGGTTTGGCGTCAGGCCAACAAGTATGGCGTGCCCAGGTTGGCGTTCGTCAACAAAATGGACCGGGTAGGGGCTGATTTTTTCAAGGTTTATCATCAGATTCGCGAGCGGTTGCGTGGAAATCCTATTCCCGTTCAGGTACCCATTGGCGCGGAAGAAAAATTTGCTGGGGTGGTCGATTTGATTCGCCGCAAGGCGATCTACTGGGACGAGGCTTCCCAGGGCATGAAGTTTGAATTTCGCGATGTGCCTGCTGATTTGCAGGACCAAGTGGATGAATGGCGCGAGAAAATGGTCGAGGCGGCTGCAGAGGCCTCTGAAGAGTTGATGAACCGATATCTGGAATCGGGTGAGCTGAGCGAAGATGATATTCGCAAGGGGCTGCGTGCTCGTACCGTTTCGGGTGAAATTGTTCCGATGTTGTGTGGTAGCGCCTTCAAGAACAAGGGTGTTCAGGCCATGCTTGACGCCGTCATTGAGTACCTGCCGTCTCCTGTGGATATTCCGCCTGTGGAAGGTGAGCTTGAGAATGGCCAGATGGCTTCGCGCAAAGCTTCTGATGACGAGCCCTTTTCGGCGCTGGCATTTAAGATCATGACGGACCCGTTTGTGGGGCAACTGATTTTCTTCCGTGTGTATTCCGGGGTGATCAATTCAGGCGATACCATTTACAACCCGGTGAAAGGCCGCAAGGAGCGTGTGGGACGTATCTTGCAGATGCACGCCAATCAGCGCGAGGAAATCAAGGAAGTTCGTGCAGGTGACATTGCTGCCGCCGTGGGTTTGAAAGAGGCCACCACTGGGGACACCTTGTGTGGTCCCGATAATGTAATCACCCTTGAAAAAATGGAGTTTCCTGAGCCTGTCATTTCTCAGGCCGTGGAACCCAAGACCAAGGCGGACCAGGAAAAAATGGGCATTGCGCTCAATCGCCTGGCCCAGGAAGATCCTTCATTCCGCGTGCACACGGATGAAGAGTCAGGCCAAACCATTATTTCAGGTATGGGCGAGCTGCACCTGGAAATCATCGTGGATCGCATGCGTCGTGAGTTTGGCGTGGAAGCCACTGTGGGCAAACCCCAGGTGGCCTACCGTGAAACCATTCGTGGTCTTGTGGAAAACGCTGAAGGAAAGTTCATCAAACAGACGGGTGGCCGTGGTCAGTATGGTCATGTGGTGCTTAAGGTCGAGCCCAATGAGATTGGCAAGGGATTTGAGTTCGTGGATGCCATCAAGGGTGGCGTGGTGCCTCGCGAATTCATTCCTGCGGTTGAAAAGGGGTTGGTGGATACCTTGCCCAATGGTGTGCTTGCCGGTTTTCCTGTGGTGGATGTGAAGGTAACCCTGCATTTTGGTTCTTACCATGATGTGGATTCCAATGAAAACGCCTTCAAGATGGCTGCATCCATGGCATTCAAGGATGGCATGCGGAAGGCCAGTCCGGTTCTGCTTGAGCCGATGATGGCTGTGGAAGTGGAAACGCCACCTGAATTCATGGGTAATGTGGTGGGTGACCTGTCTTCGCGTCGCGGCATGATTCAGGGGATGGAAGATGTGGCGGGTGTGAAGGTGGTCAAGGCAGAAGTGCCTTTGGCTGAAATGTTCGGTTACTCCACCTCCCTGCGTTCTGCTACTCAGGGTCGTGCCACATACACGATGGAATTCAAGCATTATTCTGAGGCTCCGCGAAATGTTGCGGAAGCGATCATTAACAAGAAATAAGCAGACCACACAGGGAATTTGAGGTAGAGATCATGGCAAAAGGCAAGTTTGAGCGGACGAAGCCCCATATAAACGTGGGGACGATTGGACACGTGGACCATGGGAAGA
>JAJZEL010000232.1:1992-6400 GCA_021828575.1 Pseudomonadota bacterium | reverse complement strand
GTGTATCATTTTCGTGCCCGTGTCCGCCTGCTGGCGATGATTGGTCAACGCCACGGAATAAAACTCGCCCACGGAATCATCACCACGCAGGATGACACTGGGATATTTCCAGGTGATGGCCGACCCGGTTTCCACCTGTGTCCAGGAAATCCGTGAACGTGCCCCGCGACAATCGCCGCGCTTGGTCACAAAATTGTAGATGCCGCCACGACCATCCTTGTCTCCGGGATACCAGTTCTGCACGGTGGAATACTTGATCTGAGCATCTTCCAGCGCCACCAGTTCCACCACGGCCGCATGAAGCTGGTTTTCGTCGCGCATGGGAGCCGTGCAGCCTTCCAGATAACTGACATAAGCCCCCTTGTCCGCAACGATGAGCGTGCGTTCGAACTGTCCCGTATTTTTCGCATTGATACGAAAATACGTGGACAGTTCCATGGGACAACGCACTCCTGGAGGAATGTAGACAAAGGAACCATCGCTGAACACGGCAGAGTTGAGCGCTGCATAAAAGTTGTCCTGCACGGGCACCACGGAACCCAGATACTGCCTGACAAGCTCAGGATGGTGCTGGACCGCTTCCGAAAACGAGCAAAAAATGATGCCCTGTTCTGCCAGCTTGTCCTTGAAGGTGGTGGCCACCGACACGCTGTCAAACACGGCATCCACGGCCACACCCGCGAGGATGGCCCGCTCGTGGAGAGGAATGCCCAGCTTTTCGTAGGTTTTGAGCAGTTCGGGGTCCACCTCATCCAGGCTTTTGGGCCCGTCCTTCTGGGATTTGGGGGCCGAGTAGTAAATGATGTCCTGATAATCGATGGGGGGATGATGTACGCTGGCCCACTGGGGAGGGGTCATGGTGAGCCAGCGCCTGTAAGCGGCAAGGCGCCACTCCAGAAGAAATTCGGGTTCATTCTTGCGTGCAGATATGAGGCGCACTGTTTCTTCGGACAAACCCCGGGGAATGGCATCCGCCTCCACCTCGGTTTCAAAACCGTGCTGGTAGTCCCGGCTGATGAGATCTTCCAGTGAGGATGCAGTCTGGTTCATGGTTGTGGCCTCAGGGACGCGGATGGCCGCGTCATGAAATGAATGGGTTGGGAGGGGGGCAAAATCATTTCCGATAGGGTGACACTGGCCAGGGCGTCATGCACAGCCTGGCTGATGCGTTGCCAGTTGGCACGCACGGAACAGGACCCTTCCCTCTGGCAATTGCCCGGTTGCTCTGCCGTGCCACAGTCGGTCAGCCCCACGGGCCCTTCCAGGGCGCCAATGATGTCCACCATGGTGATGGCCTCGGGAGACCGTGAAAGCAGGTACCCGCCCTTGGTCCCGCGATGGGATTCCAGCAGGCCGGAACGGGCCAGGGTTTTGAGCAGCTTGTTGGCTGTGGGCAAATTCACTCCCACGGCTTGTGCCACTTCGTGAGCCGGGTGCAGGCGTTCCGGATCATGAGCCAGATGCGTCATGATCAGGATGCCGTAGTCTGTCAGTTTTCCGATTCGGATCATGGAATCTCGGGGTTCGGAAGGCGGTTGCCATCAAAAGTTCATATGGGACCATTATAGTACTGATTGGTTGTTGTCAGCAATCCCGACCGGCCCAAAGACCCCATTTCATGTGCTGGTAGAATGAATCCCTTTTTCCGAGGATGCCCCATGGTTCCCCATCTGACCACAGCCCTCACCGGGCCATTACAGGCACTGGAGAGCCAGATCCTGAAGGAAATGCCAGGCATCGAACACTGGTTCAGACAGCAATGGCAACAGCACGTCGTGCCTTTTTATGCTTCCGTAGACCTGAGAAACTCCGGATTCAAGCTTGCACCCGTGGATACCAACCTCTTTCCTGCCGGCTTCAACAACCTGCGCACGGAATTCGAGCCCCTATGCGTTCAAGCCGCCATGGCCGCCGTGGAAAAAATCTGCCCGGACACCCGCCAGTTCCTGCTGATTCCGGAAAATCACACCCGGAATCTGCCTTACCTTCAAAATGTTGCCGCCCTGAAATCCATCTTGCAGAAGGCAGGCTTTGCCGTCCGCATCGGCAGCCTGCTGCCGGACCTGCAGGAGCCCACCTCCGTGGAATTGCCCGACGGACATTCCCTGCTCCTGGAACCCGTGCACCGCAATGGAAACCGAATTGGCCTGGAGGGTTTCGATCCCTGCGCCGTCCTGCTCAATAATGACCTGTCCGGCGGCATTCCACCCATCCTCGAAGATCTGGCCCAACCCGTGGTGCCCCCCCTGTTTGCTGGATGGAGCACCCGTCGAAAATCCCGCCACTTTGCAGCATACGACCGGGTAGCAGAATCGTTCTCCCGATTGGTGGGCATTGACCCCTGGCTCATCAACCCGCTATTCAGCCACTGTGGCAAAGTGGATTTTGCCGCTTCGGAAGGACTGGATTGCCTGACCAGCCAAGTGGCAGACCTGCTTGAACGCGTTCGCCTCAAATACCAGGAACATGGCATCGATGACGATCCGTTCCTGATCGTCAAGGCTGATGCAGGTACTTACGGCATGGGCATCATGACGGTCAAGTCTCCCGACGACCTGCGTCAGCTCAACCGCAAGCAACGAAACAAGATGTCTGTCATCAAGGAAGGACAGGAGGTCAGGGAGGTCCTGATCCAGGAAGGGGTTTATACCTTTGAAACCGTGGAAGGTGCCGTGGCCGAACCCGTGGTGTACATGATGGATCACTTTGTGGTCGGCGGATTCTATCGCGTCCATACAGAGCGGGGCATCAACGAAAACCTCAATGCTCCCGGCGCCCGCTTCGTACCCCTGGCATTCGAAACTCACGCCATCAACCCTGACCAGTCCCTGGCACCCGATGCTCCCATCAACCGGTTCTACACCTACGGGGTTGTGGCAAGACTGGCCCTGCTGGCCGCTTCCTTGGAGCTTGAGGACATGGCCACTTCCAGTGGGCTTCCCTCATGAAGCTCGCTTTCGTGCTGGACCCACTGGACACCCTGTTGCCATACAAGGATTCCAGCATCGAAATGATGCGGGCCGCCTTGCATCGTGGCCATGACATCTTTGCCATTGCAGCCGATTCCCTGACGCTCCGGGACGGGATGGTCTGTGGTCTGGCGCAATCACTGACCATTTCCGACAGCACGCCCTGGTACCAAGCACAGGAAGCCAGGGAAATGCCTCTGAATCATTTTGATGCCGTACTCATGCGCAAGGACCCTCCTTTCGACATGGAGTATTTCTATGCCACCCACCTGCTGGAAATTGCCGAACACCAGGGTGCACGGGTGTTCAATCGCCCGCGCGCCCTCCGGGATTTCAGTGAAAAGCTGTCCATCGCACGCTTCCCACAATGGACCCCCGTCACGCTGGTGACATGTCGCATGGATGCCCTGAGGACATTCATCCACCAACAGTCGGACGTCATCCTGAAGCCACTGGACGGCATGGGGGGAAGCGGCATCTTTCGGGTTCGCGTCGAAGACCCCAATGTGGGCGTGATCCTGGAATCCATGACGAACCAGGGCATGCGCACCATCATGGCGCAGCGCTACCTGCCTGCCATCACTGAAGGCGACAAGCGCATTCTGGTCGTCCATGGCGAACCCATTCCCTGGTGCTTGGCACGGATACCCGCGCCCGGGGAAACCCGGGGCAACCTGGCCGCAGGGGGAACAGGACATGCCCGTCGCCTGACCAACCGGGACATGGAAATTGCCCGACATGTGGGGTCCATCCTGAGGGAATCCGGCATCCTTCTGGCTGGACTGGACGTGATTGGCAGCTGCCTGACCGAGATCAACGTGACCAGCCCCACCTGCATGAGGGAAATACGCGACCAGACCGGTTTTGACACGGCAGAGCAAGTGATCACAAACCTGGAATCGCTGGTCGCCCGGAATGACACATGAGATTCAAGGTTCAGGAAAAACTGCTGGCGTTCCTGCTGACAGGCGCTTACAGCAGCGGTGTCTGGGCCGGGCCGCCTTTTGTCACGGATGATCCGGACCCTGTGAACTACCAATCGTGGGAAATCAATAACGCAGTGGTGGGAACACGTGTAGCAGGGCAAACTTCTGCGTTTGCACCCCAAATAGATGCCAATTACGGCATCTTGCCCGGCGTCCAGTTGCATTTTCAGCCCCAGACAGCCTACTTCAATGCGCCGGGACAGCATGCGTGGGGACTCGGAGACACCGAACTGGGCCTCAAGTATCGACTGACCCCCGCCGATGCACCGGAAGGCTCCTGGGAAGCCAGCCTGTACCCCCTGGTGGAAGTACCGACTGGCGACGTCAGCCGGAATCTGGGCAGCGGTGCCTGGCGGGAGTTCTTCCCCCTGTGGGTGCAGACCGTTCGCGGCCGGTGGACGTTTTAGGGGGGGGGGGGGTGTGGGCAGGAGGGGGGGTTGTCTGGAGGGAATG
>JAJZEL010000232.1:0-1982 GCA_021828575.1 Pseudomonadota bacterium | reverse complement strand
CATGTTGCGTGTGGATGGGGGGGTATTCGGACAGAATGCCTGGCAACTTGGGGCTGTGGCACTTTACCAGTTCACGCCAAAACTCCAACTGGGTGGCGAACTGATGACGCTGACGGCCACCACCGTGGGTGGACAGAGTACGCGAGGATTCAACGTGGGTGGCAGCTATATGCTAACTGAAGGCTACAGTCTGCTGTTTTCTCTGGGCCAAGGCCTGATCAACGTGAGTTCCACAGACCAGTCTTCCTTTTACCTGGCCCTGCAGGTCACTTACTGACTGCGTCTGGCAGGGCCTCGCGGCAGATGCGCTCCACCAGGGCATCAAATGCCATGCCGCAGGCAGCAGCTGATTGTGGCAGCAGGCTCATGGCCGTCAAGCCAGGCAATGTGTTGACCTCAAGACACCAAAGATTGCCTTGAGGATCAAGGCGAAAATCGGTTCGGCTATAGCCGCGAAGTTTCAGAGCGCGATGGGCCAGCAGTGACAGACGGCGAATTTCTGCTGTTTCATCCGCTGAAAGGATAGCTGGAAACACCTCTTCGGCCCCCCCGGGCTGATACTTCGCCTCGTAATCAAAAATCTCGCTCTGCCGAAGCAGGATCTCTCCTACTGCCAGCGCCTCCTGCCCCAGCACGGGACAAGTCAGCTCACGGCCCGGAATGAACCGCTCCAGCATGACTTCGTCATCGAAACAGCTGGCATGCGCAATGGCTGCTGCCAGTTCGTCAGGCCCATGTACCACGCCAAGACCTACTGTGGACCCCTGCTTGCTGGGCTTGACCACCACCGGCCACCCCAAAACCCGTTCCACTTCCTGAGGCGATGCCGGAGCCATCAACCAGTCCGGGGTAGGAACCCCGGCCAGGCGTAGCAAGCGCTTGCTAATGTCCTTGTCCATTGCCATGGCACTGCCCAGAACACCGCTACCAGTGTAGGGAATGCCCGTCATTTCAAGCAGACCCTGCATGCGTCCGTCTTCTCCAGAGCCACCATGCAAAGCCAGGAACCACAGGTCGATCTGGCGCCTTCCCAGGTCCAGCCAGGCAGGAAGAAAGGCGTGCTGGTCAGTATTTCCTGAAGGGGGTAAGGCCCCTACCCGAGCTTCGAACATGGCCCGTTCCTGTTCCGGGGTCAGCCACCCCAGAGCGGTGTCCAGCGGCCAGACCTGATGGCCAAGCCCGCGCAACGCCCTGACGACCTGCGCTGCACTGGCAATGGACACGTCACGTTCCGAACTGGTGCCACCCAGCAGGACGCCAATATTCAGAGCTTTCATATCAGCCGCTATTGCGCAATCCAGCCGCGACCCCGTTGATGGTCAAATGAATGGCCCGCCTAACGGCTTCACTGTCAGACTCCGCACTTCTCCGGTGAGCATGCAACAGATTGACTTGCAGGTGATTGAGTGGATCGAGATAAGGGCGCCGCTCCCGGATGCTTCTGGCCAGGGTGGGATTGGATTCCAGAAACGCCTGCTGCCCGGTGATGCGCCGCAAGGCCTCCACCGTCAGCCCGAATTCGGTTTCGATTTCCCCAAACACCTGCTCACGCAACGCCACGTCACTGACGAGTTCCACGTAGCGCCGGGCAATGTCCAGGTCGGTCTTTGCCAGCACCATATCCATGTTGGACAGCAGGGCCTGCAGGAATGGCCATGAGCGGTACATGGCCTTCAACTGATCCCAGCCGTCGGGATGTCCGGCACAGTAACGGCTGACCGCCGTACCGAATCCATACCAACCCGGCAGGATCATGCGCGACTGGCCCCAGCTGAATACCCAGGGAATGGCTCTGAGATCTTCAATGCGTGCGGATGGTTTGCGTGAGGCAGGGCGGCTGCCGATGTTCAACTCGGAAATTTCCCTGACTGGAGTAGCCTCCCGGAAGAAACGGTCGAAACCGGGGGTTTCGTATACCAGCGATCGGTATCTCTGGAATGAATACTCGGAAAGGGTTTCCATGACCAGGAAAAACTCGTCCC
>JAJZEL010000189.1 GCA_021828575.1 Pseudomonadota bacterium | reverse complement strand
ATCCGCCACCTGGCGATCGGCAGACCCACTCCCATGCGCGATCCAGATGCCTGAACAGGCTCTCATGATGGGCTCCAGGGCCGTGACCATACCACTGGCAGGGCGCTGGACTTCAATGGCATCTCCAACACGCTGATGCACGTAAGGTTCACGGTTGGATATCACAATGATGTCTTCTCCCCTCAACTCGCCATGCAGGATGGCGCGCAGTGAGCGTGGAGTCCAGGTGATCTGTCCTTCATCACGGGCTCTCGCATCGGAATCGAGCTCTCGTATCAAGCGCTGCAGATCCCGTGCGATGGGGCGAAACTCGGGGCGTCCCTCCTTGGCGTCCTGGCCTGGTTCCCGCACCAGTCCTTCCCCGCGCAACAAGGCTCGCATCCCTGTCATCCATCCGCGCCAGGACAACTGGGCGATGATCACCGTAACCAGGGAGACCACTACGGCCAATCCCATGAACAGGTAGAACACGTACCGCTTTGTTTCCTCACTCCGTCGAGTGATGAAGCTCATGTCATGTATCAGGATCAGTTTTCCGTCCGGAGCGCCGTCGGTTCTCATGGGCTCCACTGCCATATGGAAAAACCCCCGCTCGTAATGAAACAGATGGGCTCCTCGCGTCTCCCATTGCTGCAGTTCATCACAGCGAACGCTTTTGGGAAACAGTCCGCTGGACCACACTGGCGAATCGACGGAAGCACAGTAGCCCACGGCGTACAACCGTTCATCCTCGCTCAACCGGTCGAAAAACTGCACCACCACTTTCTTTTTTCCGGTCATCAGCCTTTGCTGCAGCGGCTCGTGCGCTGTATTGACGATCAGGGCCGTCTGGGCGTCCAGGTCATTGATGAACCAGCGCAGCGTCAGTTTGTCCACCAGTGGCGCCACCCCATAGGCAATGCAGGCCAACACCAGTATCAGGGGAAGTACAAACCTCAGGGATAATTTCATGGGAATCGTTCGTACGCCTTACGGCATCCTCTCGTTCGATCAGGAAACGCCACGCCCCTCCGTCTGGATCGAGGGGAAGTCCACGGCTCACCAAGTCATGACTCTCTCATTCCGAAAGAGTTCAGGACCATCGTTGCAGAAAGTGCGTCGAATTGTTTTTTTGAGATATTGAAACGCGGGGGGACACCCCCCCGGTGACTACTGCCCCATGGCTTGGGGTTTTCAGGAAAAGACTTATTTGGCTACCTGGCGTTCCCGCATTTCTTCCAGTTGCTTGCAATCAATGCAAAGGCTGGCAGTGGGGCGCGCCTGCAATCGTTGCAAGCCAATTTCAACCCCACAACTTGTGCAGTAACCGTATTCGCCTGTATCAATCTTGGCCAGCGTTTCATCAATTTTTTTGATGAGCTTGCGCTCGCGGTCCCGGTTTCTCAACTCAAGTGCCATGTCGGATTCCTGGGTGGCGCGATCATTGGGGTCGGCAAATACGGTGGCCTCATCCTGCATGGTGTGTACCGTACGATCGATGTCCTGACCCAATTCTGCTTTCCAGCCCTCGAGCAGCTTGCGGAAATGATCAAGCTGCTTTTTGTTCATGTAGGTCTCTCCCTTCTTTGGCACGTAAGGAGCAAACTGTTTCAGGGTGGCTTCTACCATTTTTTGACCGATTCCATGTGACTTCTGCAAAAACGAGGGCTACGACCGGCTCATTCTAACACTGACTATTGTACGGTGGCGGTCCCTGTATCCGACTCCAGAAGAGCCTTCATGCTCAACCGCAATCGTCCCTTTTCGTCAGCCTCCAGAACCTTGACCTTCACCTGCTGGCCTTCCTTGAGATAATCCCCCACGGCATTGACACGCTCGTTGGCTATCTGGGAAATATGCAGCAAACCGTCCCTGCCTGGCAACACGCTGACGATGGCCCCGAAGTCCAGTAGTTTCAGCACGGTACCTTCATAGACCTTGCCTACCTCCACGTTGGCCGTGATTTCCTCGATGCGCTTGCGAGCCAGATCACCAGCCTCTGAACTCAAACAGGCAATGCTGACGGTACCATCATCCTGAATATCGATGGTGGTTCCCGTTTCCTCCGTCAGAGCACGGATCACAGCGCCTCCCTTGCCGATCACATCACGAATCTTTTCAGGGTTGATCTTGAAGGAAATGATGCGCGGTGCATAGCTGGAAAGTTCCTTGCGGGCATCCGGAACAGCCTGCCTCATGAGACCCAGGATGTGCATGCGGCCTTCTTTGGCCTGTGCCAGTGCCACCTGCATGATGTCACGGGTGATGCCCGTGATCTTGATGTCCATCTGCAGCGCCGTGATACCGTCTTCGGTACCCGCCACTTTGAAATCCATGTCACCCAGGTGATCTTCGTCACCCAGAATGTCGGTCAGAACTGCGAAGCGATTGCCTTCCTTGATGAGACCCATGGCAACGCCAGCGGTATGCGCCTTCATGGGTACACCGGCATCCATCAGTGCCAGCGAGCCCCCGCAAACGGATGCCATGGAACTGGAACCATTAGATTCTGTAATTTCAGATACCACTCGCAGGGTGTAACCAAATTCTTCCGGACTGGGCAACGTAGCCACCAAGGCACGCTTGGCCAGACGACCATGACCGATTTCACGACGCTTTGGGCTACCCACCCTACCCGTTTCACCTGTGGAGAAAGGAGGGAAGTTGTAATGGAGCATGAAGCGCTCCTTGAACTCTCCCTGAAGGGCATCGATGATCTGTTCATCGCGCCCAGTGCCCAGGGTGGCAACAACCAGCGCCTGGGTTTCTCCGCGAGTAAACAGGGCGGAACCATGCGTACGCGGTAACACACCCACCCGGATGGTGATGGGACGAACGGTACGCGTATCACGTCCGTCAATGCGCGGCTCGCCTTCCAGAATCTGGGTGCGCACAATGTTGGCCTCCAGATTGCCGAACAGGGTCTTGATTCGGTTTTCCGTATCGGCGTCGGCCCCTTCTGGCAATACGGCTTCCAGCACTTTCCTGCGAATGGCGGATACTTCCTCGGTCCGCGCCTGTTTGGCCCGGATGTGGTAGGCCTTGCGCAGATCTTCGCGCGCGAGCTCGTCAATCCGCTGCACAAGGGCATCGTCCTGAACAGGTGGCTGCCAGTCCCAGGAATCACGTCCGGCTTCATCCGCCAGTTCATTAATAGCCTTGATGACTGCCTGCATCTGCTGATGCCCGAACACCACCGCACCCAGCATCACATCTTCGGACAGTTCCTGGGCTTCGGATTCCACCATGAGTACGGCTTCGCTGGTACCAGCCACCACCAGATTCATCCGGGAAGTCAGCAGTTCAGTAGCTGTCGGGTTCAGTATGTATTCACCATTGGCGTAACCCACCCGGGCTGCACCAATGGGACCATTGAACGGGATACCTGCCAGGGCAACGGCAGCCGACGCGCCAATCATGGCAGGAATGTCGGAATCCACCTCGTTGTTGCTCGACAGAACAGTGGCAATGATCTGCACCTCGTTATAAAACCCTTCCGGGAACAACGGACGCAAAGGGCGATCGATCAGACGGGATGTCAAGGTTTCCTTTTCGGAAGGACGACCTTCACGCTTGAAGAAACCACCGGGAATTCTGCCTCCTGCATAGAAACGTTCCTGGTAATCCACGGTAAGCGGGAAGAAATCCTGACCTGCTTTTGGGGTCTTTTGAGCCACACAGGTCACCAGAACCACGGTATCTTCCATGGTCACCATGACGGCACCATCCGCCTGGCGGGCGATTTCACCCGTCTCGAGAGTCACCTGATGGCGACCAAACTGAAATGTTTTCTTGATTGGATTCACGCGATAGTCCTCAATGTCAGGCAAGCGTCACTGCATAAACGAAAAACGCGGTGCGACCCGATCGATCACACCGCGCAGCATTCTGGATGGCCCGGCCCCGGGTATTACTTGCGCAGGCCAAGGCGACTGATCAACTGGCGATAGGCGTCAACATTCTTGCGCTTGAGATAGTCCAACAGGCTACGGCGTTGGCTCACCAGCCTGAGGAGGCCACGACGAGAATGATGATCCTTCACGTGAATCTTGAAGTGTTCCGTCAACTCGTTAATACGCCGGGTCAGCAGGGCAACCTGCACCTCTGGCGATCCCGTGTCCTGGGCGCTGCGCTGGTATTCGCTGACAATCTGTGCTCGTTGGGCAGCGGTGGTGGCCATGTTCACAACCTCGTCATAAAGTCTTCTACAGAGCCCGGCATTATAGCGGATTTCCTCTTTTCTGTGCAAGAACGAGTATTCACTCCGTCAGACCAGGAAGAGATTGGGAGTATAATTTGCTGATGATCCGGTCCATTCTCGAAGAAAACCCCAGCCAGCGCTGGGCCAGCGGTTTTCTGGTACTTGCCCTTCACGTGGGGTTGTTCTTCCTCCTGATCAATGGGCTCAAGCCCCACTGGCAACCCCACGCGCCCGCCCAAACCGTGGAAGTGGCCCTGCTCGAAACAGCGCCTCCGGCCGCCATGATCGCCAAGCCAACCCCACCGGTACGGCAAACCCCTCCCAAAAACACCATCATGCCCAAACCATCCCCACCACCGCCATCGCCCGCACCAGCACCCGAACCAACGCAGGCACCCCCACCCGTTCCTGCGCCGCCCACAAGCTCACCTCCGGTCGCGCCGACAACTCATCCCGCACCTGCTCAACCCTCTGCCTTGCCGGCCCCCCCACGCAAGGCCCATGCCGGGGTGAACCCCATCTACATTCCGCCACTGGAGGAACTCCAGCAGCGGTACCCTCGCGAAGCAAGGCGCGAAGGTCTGTCGGGGCGTGTGGTGGTGCGACTGACGGTCTCGTCCGATGGTCTGGTAACGGATGCCATCGTGCGCCATGCCAACCCCGCAGGTCTGTTTGACCAGGTGGCACTGGATTTCGTAAAACAGTTTCGCTTCGAAAAGGGGCCCGCCCCTTTTTATGTAGATCAGGCCATCGATTTCAAACTCAACTGACTTAATCAGGAGCTTCTCCCAATGCCCCCAGAACTGCATTCCAATCCATATGGTCTCGAAGCCCTGTGGCAAGCAGGCGACTGGATCGCCCGCATCACCCTTTTCCTGCTATTGGCCATGTCCGTGGGTAGCTGGTACATCATGGTCACCCGTTTTCTTGTTCAGGGCCGACTGCTGCGTAATGGCAAGGAGGCACGGGAAACCTTCTGGAAGGCAGCCTCCATTCAGGAAGGCCTGACCAGGCTTTCAACAGACAACAGCTATCGTCACCTGGTGGAACAGGGTACCCGTGCCATGGAACACCATCAGGGCGCACTGATCGAGCAGATCGATCGCCATACCTGGGTCACTCTATCGCTTGATCGTGCCGTCTCTGAAATCCAGAACCGTTTGCAGGATGGCCTGACTTTTCTGGCCACGGTGGGTTCCACTGCCCCATTTGTGGGGCTATTTGGTACCGTGTGGGGCATCTACCACGCCCTTACGGCTATTGGCATTGCCGGACAGGCCTCCATCGACCGGGTGGCGGGTCCCGTTGGCGAATCCCTGATCATGACGGCGTTGGGGCTGGCCGTAGCAGTGCCCGCAGTCCTGGGGTACAACGCCCTGGTCAGGCGTAATCGCGTAGCCATGGACCTGCTCCCGGCCTTTGGCACCGACCTGCATGGCGTACTGCTCGGCGCCCTGCCCCGTTCAAACGGGAGCCACTGATGGCGCTGGGCCCCCTGATTGGCGAAGACGAGGGAGACGATACCCTGCTGGCCACCATCAACACAACCCCTCTGGTGGACGTGATGCTGGTGCTGCTGATCATTTTTCTGATCACCATTCCGGTCGTCACTCACACGCGCCATGTCCAGTTACCCCAGGACGCCAGCCAGCCGGTTGAGCCTCAGCCGGGCGCCATCCATCTCACCGTGGATGATCAGGGTCTGATATTCTGGGATCAGACTCCCGTCAACCTGCCTGATCTGGCGAAGCATCTGAAAGAACGTCTGACCGGGCAAGCCACCCCTCCTGCAGTACATATCCGCGGGGACAGTCGCGTCCCGTTCGCGACTCTGCGCAAGGTGCTGGACATCTGCCAGTCACTGGGTATCCACCAGGTGGGTTTTATCACGGAACCACCTCCACGGAACTGACCTCATGAAACCAGTCAGCCTTTTTCGATCTTCTACCAAGGAAGATCCCGTGCTCATGGAGATCAACACCACCCCCCTCATCGACGTGATGCTGGTATTGCTGATCCTCCTGATTGTCACCATTCCCATCCAGAACCACTCGGCGACGCTAGCGCTGTCAGGGCAAGGGACGCACGCGGACCCACTGCCGCGCCACCAGACAATCGAAGTGGACGTCGATGCAAACGACCAGATTCTCTGGCAGGGAAAGCCCGTATCCAACATTCAGGAATTGGAAAAACATTGCAGGGAAGTGTTGTCATCCTCCTCCCCTGTGGACATTCACCTGCACCCATTGCCTGGTGCCACCTATGCCCCAGTGGCAGAAGTGTTGACCACGGCCCAGCGACTGGGCATCACCGGGATCGGATTGGTGAAATAAGAAGCCAGTGGTTAGTAGTACAGGACAGTGCCTTCGCGCCGTGGGTCTGCAGCTCCCCAGCGCCTGTGTGTGACAGGGTCTTCACCCACCATCTGCACCGAACCCAGAGGGGTATCCACTTCTTTGAGCACCTGTCCCCTGCCCTCTAGGGCGCTAAGGGTATCACCGGACAATCCAGGTTCATACACGGTATTGCCAGCAGGATCCAGCACGGCAAAACGAGGAAGACGCAAGGCATCTTCCGGTTGCAACCCATCTTTCCACATATCCAGGGTAGTCTCAAGAACAGTGCTGATGATGGTGGAACCTCCCGGTGAACCATAAGCCAGCCACCAATGATCATTTCTGAAAGCCAGGGTGGGTGCCATGCTGCTTCGGGGTCTCATGCCCGGACGAACATCGTTGGCTCCCGGATTATCGCCCCCCCCTTGAGGCACCGCATTGAAATCCGTCAGTTCATTGTTCAGCAGAAAACCATAGCCCGTGACCAGAATTCCACTGCCCCAGGCGGCCTCCACCGTACTGGTGCACGTGACCACGTTGCCTTCACGATCCACCACGCTGAAATGGGTGGTATTCCTTCCGCCAGGAGTGGCAGTTCCGGCAAGGTCAGGCATGCGCTTGTCCAACCGGATGGCTTGGGCACGTTCAGCAAGAATTTCGGGGGAGAGCAAAGGGGCCAGCGGAATGACGGTGGCTTCCGGATCTCCCATCCACAACGCCCGGTCTGCCATGGCCATGCGCATGGCCTCAATGGTCACGTGAGTCGCCAGAGGCCCGTCCGCCTCGAACCCTGGGGCCCGCCCCATGGGAAAACGTTCCAGCAGACCCAGGGCCTGCAAAAGTGCCACTCCGCCAGACGATGGAGGCGGCATAGTGACAATGGTCACATCACCATAGTGCCCAACCAGTGGTTCCATCCACCTGGGATGATAATTTCGGAGATCGGCCAGCGTCATGCGCCCTTCTCCTGCCGCCCCTATCAGGGAACGCTTTTGCGCGAACACGATGGCCTTGGCCAGCTCTCCCTGATAAAACACGGACGGCCCCTGGTGGGCAATCAGATCCAGCGTATGAGCCAGCTCGGACTGCTTGAACACATCACCCACTTGTAACGGCTGGCCTTTGTCATTTCGAAGCCATTGGCGCATCTCAGGCCAGAGACCAGCACGGGGACTTTGTACGGCATGCGCCAGATAAGGACCCACCTTGAAGCCCTTCCGTGCCAGACGTATGGCTGGCTGCAGGGTTTTGGACAGAGGAAGCCGGCCCCAGCGCTGCAAGGCGTCAGAAAATCCGGCCAGTGTTCCCGGCACACCAACCGCCAGACCACTGGTGGAATTCTGCCGGAAATCCCGGCCGACGAACTGGTCGGCAGTGGCTGCAGCCGGCGCCGTTTCCCGCGCATCCAACACGTAAGTTCTATGCTCACGTGCCACATAGACCATGAGAAAGGCCCCCCCTCCGATTCCGGATGACTGCGGTTCCACCACGTTCAGGGCAAATTGAATGGCAGCAGCGGCATCAATGGCATTCCCACCTTCATTCAACATCTCAAGGCCTGCCTGAGCGGCCAACGGATGGGACACAGCCAGCACCGCCCGATCGTCAGCCCAACCGGTTGAAATAAAAGCAAAGACAGATATGGCTAGAAGCCTTTTTCGCCAGAGATCATACATTGTTACAAATCCACGGGGGTATGCACACATTCTGTCACGAAACTTTTGTTATCTTGGCGTTGCAGACAGTGCAGTCAGGGTTTTTACCCTAACTTTAACAGGCGGGCTCCTTATCAGAGTCCGCCTTTTTCTTTTAACCCATTCGGGGTCTGCCCTTGGACTGCAGGGCTTTCCATCCGGAATAGGCGTATCCGGAACACGCATACAGCAGAAAAAACCCCCAGAGGATGCGTGACTGGTCAAGGGTAATGATGACGAATCCCAGCAGGACTAGCAAGGCAGCCCAGAATGGCACGCTACGACGCAGGTTGAGATCCTTGAAACTGTAGAAGCGCACGTTGGACACCATGGACAGCCCGGCAAAAATGGTGACCACCCACACCAGCCAAGGCACCTGACTGCCAGCAATCTGGTAATCCGAATGCAATACCCAAACCATACCAGCCAGCAACGCAGCCGCTGCAGGACTGGGCAACCCCGTAAACCAACGTTTGTCGGCAACACCCAGCTGGGTGTTGAACCGTGCGAGGCGCAACGCTGCTCCAGCACAGTAAATGAAGGCAGCCAGCCAGCCCAGCTTGCCCATGCCACGCAGGGCCCACTCATACACCACAAGGGAAGGTGCCGCACCAAAAGACACCATGTCGGACAGGCTATCGTACTCGGCACCAAAAGCACTTTGTGTTCTGGTCAAACGTGCCACTCGACCGTCCAGACCATCCAGCACCATGGCAATAAAAATGGCTTGGGCAGCCACTTCGAAATTCTGGTTCATTCCCTGGACAATGGCGAAAAAACCAGCAAAAAGCGCCGCCGTGGTGAACAGATTCGGCAGGAGATAGATGCCTTTGCGGCGAGCATTGACATCATGAACGGTTTTCGCGGAGCTGCCCGGGATCATAATATGCCTCAGCTTTCCGGCCACTCGGCAAGCACGGTACAAGTGGCCTTGACCTTGTCTCCTATGGCAACACGGACACGCGACCCCAATGGCAGGTAAATGTCCACCCGGGATCCGAAACGGATAAAACCATAACGCTGCCCAGCATACAGGGAATCACCCGGCTTGACATAACACAGGATCCTCCGGGCAATAAGCCCAGCCACCTGTACACAGGTCAACTGCCGTCCTGACGGCGTTTCCAGAACCAGGGCATTACGTTCATTGGCCTCGGAAGCCTTATCCAGGTCCGCATTCACGAACAGTCCAGGGTGATAAACCACCTGTTGTACCCGTCCCGCGCAGGGGCTGCGATTCGAGTGCACGTTGAACACGTTCATGAATACGCTCACCTTGACGGATAAGCGCTGCAGGTAGGGATCGGGGGTTTCCATCACAGCCACAATACGGCCATCTGCGGGTGAAAGCACCCATCGATCGCCTTCCGGAACAATGCGAGGCGGATCGCGAAAAAACTGCAGCACAAATACCGCCACCAGCCAGAATGGAACCGACCACCACCCGGCCAGCAGCTGCACACTCAATGCCAAGGCACAGGCCAGTCCGAGATAAGGCCACCCCTCACGTGCAATGAGGGGATGTGGATAGGTATTCACCGACCGTCAGTTCTTGCTCTGGTCAACCAGCTTGTTGCGGCTGATCCAGGGCATCATGGCACGCAACTTGGCACCCACTTTTTCAATGGGATGTTCGGCTCCGATACGACGCATTGCATGCAGAGAAGCGGCACCCGCACGGTTTTCCAAAATGAATTCCTGTGCAAACTTGCCTTCCTGGATTTCCTTGAGAATGCGGCGCATTTCAGCACGGGTTTCATCAGTGACAATTCTCGGGCCACGAGTGAAATCACCGTATTCAGCCGTATTGGAAATGGAATAACGCATATTGGCGATTCCACCTTCGTACATCAGGTCCACGATCAGTTTCAGTTCATGCAGGCATTCGAAATAAGCCATTTCAGGCGCATACCCCGCTTCCACCAGCGTGTCGAAACCAGCTTGCACCAAGGCAGTGGCCCCACCACACAGCACTGCCTGCTCACCAAACAGGTCGGTTTCGGTCTCTTCACGGAAGGAGGTTTCAATGACGCCTGCACGAGCGCCGCCATTGGCAGCCGCGTAGGACAAGGCCACGTCCCTGGCACGGCCGGTAGCATTCTGGTGAATGGCAATCAGGCTGGGCACACCACCTCCCTGAGTATAGGTGGAACGTACCAGATGACCCGGCCCCTTGGGAGCGATCATGATCACGTCAATATCGGCACGCGGAACAATTTGCCCGAAATGAATGTTGAAACCATGAGCAAAGGCCAGCGCTGCACCTGGCTTGATGTGGGGTGCAATGGCCACACGATAGACTTCAGGCTGGGATTCGTCTGGCAAAAGAACCATGACGAGATCGGCATCCTTCACGGCATCTGCCACTTCGCGAACTTTCAGTCCGGCCGATTCGGCCTTTTTCCACGAGGCGCCTCCTGCCCGCAAACCCACGGTCACATCCACACCGGAATCCTTCAGGTTGTTGGCGTGCGCATGCCCCTGGGAGCCATAACCCACAATAGTGACCTTCCGACCCTTGATCAAGGACAGATCAGCGTCCTTTTCATAAAACACGTTCATTCGATTTCTCCAGATTAAGGCCTTAGGCCCGCAATATCCATTCCCCGCGCCCGATGCCAGATGACCCGGTTCGCACGGTTTCCAAGATGAATCTCTTGTCCATGGCTTCGAGGAAAGCATCCAGCTTGTCGCGTGGGCCCGTCAGTTCAACGGTGTAGGTTTTTTCCGTAACATCAATGATTCGCCCGCGGAAAATATCCACCGTTCTCTTGATTTCTTCCCGCACTACCCCTTCCGCCCGCACCTTGACCAGCATGAGTTCACGTTCGATGTGGCGCCCCTCATTGAGGTCGAACACTTTTACCACGTCAATGAGCTTGTTCAACTGCTTGGTGATCTGCTCGATGACCTCTTCCGAACCGCTGGTGACGATGGTCATTCGTGACAGGGTGGGGTCTTCGGTGGGCGCGACTGTCAGGGATTCAATGTTGTATCCCCGCGCCGAAAACAGGCCCGCCACCCTGGAAAGGGCGCCGGATTCGTTTTCCAGCAGCAGAGAAAGGATATGTCGCATAGGTTGTTGATGATCTTCCATGATTACAAATCCTCAGCGCCCATCAGCATTTCCGTGAGTCCCTGACCTGCCTTGACCATGGGGAATACGTTTTCCGTCTGGTCAGTCATGAAATCCATGAACACAACCCGGTCCTTTAGGGCAAATGCCTCGCGCATGGCTGGCTCCACATCCGCAGGATTTTCCACTCGCACACCCACATGTCCGTAGCTTTCCGCCAGCTTGACGAAATCGGGCAGTGCGTCCATGTAGGACTCCGAATACCGGTTGCCGTGAAGAATCTGCTGCCACTGGCGCACCATGCCAAGATAGCGGTTATTGAGGTTGATGACTTTCACCGGCAGGTGATACTGCTTGCAGGTGGAAAGTTCCTGGATGCACATCTGTATGCTGGCTTCACCCGTAACACAGGCCACTGTCTCGTCAGGAAATGCCAACTGCGCACCCATGGCTGCCGGCAAACCAAAACCCATGGTGCCCAGACCACCGGAATTGAGCCAGCGACGGGGGCTTGTCAAATTTATATACTGGGCCGCCCACATCTGGTGCTGCCCCACATCGGAAGTAACGATGGCATCGCCACGCGTTACCTCGTAGAGCTTTTCCACCACGAACTGTGGCTTGATGATGGCGCTACTGCGGTCATATGCCAGACAATTGCGCCCACGCCATTCGCCGATCTGCTTCCACCATTCCTTGAGTGCCGCGTCATCCGGGCGTTTCTTGCTGGCATCCAGCAATGTCTGCATTTCCCTCAGCACATGGGACAGGTCGCCCACGATGGGTACATCCACACGCACCCTCTTGGAAATGGAGGAAGGATCAATATCCACATGGATGATGCGCCGACCCTCGGAATAAAAATGTCGCGGGTTGCCAATGACCCGGTCATCAAACCGCGCGCCAATGGCCAGAAGTACGTCGCAATGCTGCATGGCCAGATTGGCTTCGTAAGTGCCATGCATGCCAAGCATGCCCACGAACTGAGGGTCTGTGGCCGGGTAAGCCCCCAGGCCCATCAGGGTATTCGTGCATGGAAAACCCAGATCCTTCACCAGTTGAGTCACCTGCCCCGACGCATTGCCCAGTATGGCGCCCCCCCCCACGTAAACCATGGGACGACGGGCTTCCAGCAACATGTCCACTGCCGCCTGGATGGCGGCGGGATCACCGCGCAAGGCGGGTGAATAAGAACGCATGCTGACGGAATCGGGATACAGAAATTCGGCCATGTGCTGGGACACATCCTTCGGGATGTCCACAAGTACCGGTCCGGGACGCCCAGTAGACGCCACATGGAAGGCTTTTTTCATGGTGGTGGCAAGATCTTCCACTTGCTTCACCAGGAAATTATGTTTGACGCAGGGCCGTGTGATCCCAACGGTGTCCACTTCCTGGAAAGCATCCAGTCCAATGGCTGGAGTAGGCACCTGCCCGGAAATGATGACCATGGGAATAGAATCCATGTAGGCTGTGGCAATTCCGGTCACAGCGTTGGTCACGCCGGGACCACTGGTGACCAGAGCCACCCCAGGACGTCCGGTAGCGCGCGCATAAGCGTCTGCCGCATGCAATGCGGCCTGCTCATGGCGCACCAGAATATGTCGCACCTTGTCCTGCGTGAACAAGGCGTCATAAATGTGAAGCACCGCTCCGCCCGGGTAGCCGAACACGTATTCGACCCCCTCTGCCTCGAGGCACCGGATTGTGATTTCTGCGCCGCTGAGTTGCATGGTCTTGCCTACCCAAAACATTGCAGGGTAATGGTTTAAGGCCGTTTGGTCAATGCCCGGCTCACCCCTACCCGCCAGATCCTTGCAACTTTCCCCCCCTTGCCGTAGTCTTAGGAGTGTAACCGGTCGCAATCGTGCGACGTAAAAAAGCAAGGAGCTTGTTGATATGCAAAGACAATTCAATACCTACACCCCGACTGGGCAGTTGGACTCGCTGCAACACCGGGTGCTTAGGAACACCTACTGGCTGCTGGGACTGTCCCTCATCCCTACCGCAATCGGTGCCCTTGTGGGCGTGAACATGAGCTTTGCCTTCATGATGGCAAGCCCCATGCTGTCCAGCCTGCTGTTCATGGCCGTGATCTACGGTCTGTTTTTCGCCATCAACGCCAATCGGTACAGTTCCACGGGCGTGTACCTGCTGCTGGCTCTGACTTTTGTCATGGGTGTCATGCTCGGCCCATTGCTCCAGTTCACACTGGCCCTGCGCAACGGCCCCCAGCTCATTGCCTTGGCAGCTGGCGGCACGGGGGTGGTGTTTTTTGCTCTCTCGGGCATTGCCAGTACCACGCGGCGTGATTTCACGGGTCTCGCCAGTTTTCTGATGGTAGGATCCATTGTCCTGATGGTAGCCGTGATCGCCAACATTTTTCTGCAACTTCCCTTAATGCAACTGGTGCTGTGTGGTGCGTTCATGATCTTCTCCTCCCTGATGATCCTGTTTCAGGTAAACCAGATCGTGCGAGGTGGCGAGACCAACTACATCACAGCCACACTGGGCCTGTATGTGAACATCTACAACATTTTCGTGAGTCTTCTGCAACTGCTGGGTGTTTTCGGCGGCGACCGTCGCTAACGTCGGACTTTACCCCTGGCGCTCGAACAGCGCCAGGGATTCTACATGGGCCGTATGGGGAAACATGTTGGCCACCCCGGCGGCCTTCAGTGTGTATCCCTGCTGATGAACCAGAATATGGGCATCCCGTGCCAGCGTGGCAGGATTGCAGGACACATAGACAATCCTTTTCGGAGAAATGCTTCCCACTGACTTGACCACCTCCACGGCTCCATCCCGTGGAGGGTCAATCAGCAGCTTGTCCACCGGACCCAACAATGACAGGCTGTCTTCCGTGGCCTCAAACAGATTGGCCACCTGGAAGCAGGTATTGGCCGTCAGTCCATTCAATGCAGCGTTTTCACGGGCACGCTCTACCAGAGTCTGGCTACCCTCGACACCGGTAACCATGGCACCACTGCGCGCCAAGGGAAGCGTGAAGTTGCCCAGACCACAAAACAAGTCCAGCACCCTCTCACCCGGAAGCGGGTCCAACAGGCGAACGGCTCGCCCCACTAGAATACGATTCACGCCAGCATTGACCTGAGTGAATTCTGTGGGGCCAAAGGGCATGACCACCTGAAATTCAGGCAACCGATAATCCAGTCCTGGCGCCTCCGCAGGATGAAACCTTTTGACAGAATCAGGCCCCTTGGATTGAAACCAGACCTGCACCTGCCACTGGTCGGCAAATGCGCGGATTTTACCTTCATCTTCCTGTGTGGGCGTCAAAAGGACCCGGAACACCAACACCGTCACCCTTTCGCCCACAGCCACTTCGATCTGGGGCAACCTGTCCCGAAGGCTAAGCGACTCCACCAACCGCCTGAGCGGATCCAGCAACCTGGACACATGGGCAGGCAAAACAGGACAGACATGCATGTCCGCCACGAAACTGGAGCCTTTTTCATGGAACCCCACCAGGACGCCGCCCTTTTTTTGCACCAGCCGAACGGACAGCCTTGCCCTCTGACGATACCCCCAGGAAGACCCTTGCAAGGCAGGCAGGATGATTTCCGGCATCACGCGCCCGATCCGGATCAGGTTGTCTTCCAGGATGCGCTGCTTGAAAGCCACTTGAGCCGCAGGGTCCGCATGCTGCATGTTGCACCCCCCACACACGCCAAAATGCGGGCACAAGGGGTCTATCCGTGTGAATGAGGGACGTTCGATCCGCTCAAGACGGGCCAGATCATACTGAACCTTGCGCCGGGTCAGACGGACATGCACACGTTCTCCGGGCAAGGCCTCTTCCACAAAAACCACTTTCCCCTGATGGCGCGCAATGCCTTGCGCCTCATGGTCCAAAGCCTCGATGAACAGTTCCAGGGATGACGAATCAGGTGATGACGGATGTTTTGACATGGAAAAAATCGAGACAAAGCGGACAAGCAGCGGATTTTACTGTACGAACCCCATACCGGCTCAAGGTGTCAGATCAATCACATGAAAACGCGAAACCCCCTGTCGCCTGTCATCCAAAAAATGCTGAAGGGTATGCTGAACCGTACGAAAGGCCAGCGCTTCCCAAGGAATGTCCTTTTCTTGAAACAATGCCACTTCACTGCTTTCGGGCGTAGGACCATGTACATGGTCGAGCAACCGCCCATGAAACATGAAATGCACCTGGTCCAGATGGGCTATGCTGATGAGAGACACTGGTTCCCCCACCTCCACACGCGCCATGGACTCCTCGAAGGTTTCCCGGGCAGCGCCGGCACGCAGGGTTTCCCCGTTTTCCATGAATCCCGCCGGAAGCGTCCAGTAGCCCAGCCGTGGCTCTATGGCTCGTCGGCACAAGAGAATCTTACCTTCCCATTCGGGCACACATCCCACCACCATTTTGGGATTCAGGTAGTGCACGGTATGGCATTCAGAGCACACGTGACGGGGCAGATGATCCCCGTCCGGAACCGACAAAGCCACCTGGGCACCGCATTGTGAACAGTAACGCATGACACGGGTCCTTGGGGGAAATGGTAAAATACCCATCCCGACCCCGGATTCTAACCCATGCGCATCTTTTTGTTATGGCTGGTCTTTCTTTCAGGACTGGTCAGCCCTCTGGCGTCCCTGGCGGATGTAGCCATTGTGCTGGATTCCGGAGATGGCACCATCACCCGTATCGATCGGCATAACTATCAGCCCATCGATCGTTTCTTCGTGGGACGGGAACCCCACCACCTCATGAGTCTGCCTGACAACAGCGCACTGATCGTGGCCAATGCCGTCAGCAATGACCTCGTGTTTCTCAATCCTGACAACGGCAATATCCTTTACCGCATACCGCGCATCAGCGATCCCTACCAGATTGCCTTCAGTCCGGACAAACACTGGTTCGTGGCCAATTCGCTCAGACTCGACATGGTGGATGTCTATCGGGCCCAGGATTTCAAACTGGTCAAACGGTTCGTGTTGCCATCCATGCCCAGCCACCTGACCTTTAGCCCGGACAGCCGAATGGTTTTCGTCACCTTGCAGGGAAGCGACCAACTGGCTGCCATCGACCTGGACAAGATGGCAGTGAAATGGCAGATCCCCATCGGAAAGACCCCCGCGGGCGTTTACACCACCCCTGATGGTCGTTACCTGCTCGTGGGCGTCATGGGACTCAACGAAGTGGCTGTAGTGGACTGGAGAACCGCCACCATCGTGAAGCATATTCCTGCAGGTCGGGGCACTCACAACTTCATGCCACTGGGTGATGATCGGCACGTTTTTGTCACCAATCGTGCAGAGGACACGATTTCACTCATTGACACCCGGACACTGGCCATCGTGAAAACCTTTTCCGTGCCTGGTGGTCCGGATTGCATGGAAGTATCCGCCGATCACAAGGAACTCTGGGTAACCTCACGCTGGCTGAGGCAGGTGACTGTACTCAGCATGCCCGATTTTCGGATCATCCATATCATTCCGGTGGGACGTTCTCCCCACGGACTGTTCTTCGCCCACCACGCTTCCCGTCAATGAAGCGCAGGACATTCCTGAAATCACTGTCCCTGCTGCCTGTGATACCGGCACAGGCCGTAGAACACTGCTCCGGCGGCACGCTTTACCTCACGCTGGATACCGGTTCCATGAGGGAAGCGCAGGCCATTGCTGACGCACTGAACCGACATCGTATCAAGGCCACCTTTTTCATTGCCAACGAACCCACCTGGCGGGGTGATCACGCCATGGATGACGCCTGGGCTGATTACTGGCGCGCACGAGCTGGAGAAGGTCACCATTTTGGCAACCACACCTGGAGCCATGCCACCGTAAAGCGGGAGCTTCCGGATGGCAACGTGCTGTGCCGTGATCTGGAAGGTCACTTGCATGAATGGAATCAGGCCCAGTTCTGCATGGAACTGACACGGGTTGCAAACCGCCTCCATGACCTTACGGGACGCGCCATGCAACCCCTCTGGCGCGCCCCTGGCGGCCACACCACACCCCGCACCCTGCGCTGGGCGTCGGAATGCGGTTTCACCCGACACGTGGGTTGGGCCCCCGCCGGTTTTCTGGGTGATGAACTCCCATCGGACCGCTGGCCCAATGAATTTCTGCTGCATCGTGCTCTGAAAAACATTCGCCATGGTGACATCCTCATGATGCACTTGGGCATTCGCTCCCGCAAAGACCCTTTCGTCAGGGTATTTGACCCATTGCTTCAAGGGCTACAGGACCGCGGATTCTGTTTTTCCACCCTCTCATGAACCTTGTCGATTCCCTCGTCCGCCTGTTTGCCATGGTGCAGGATCATGTCTTTGAAAGGATCGTGGAACCCCTGCTGCCCCTGCTGGGACTGATGGAATATCAGGAACAGGCTTTCGATGCCACTGAATACGTGCTAATCGGCATAGTGGAAATCGTGCTGATGCTGCTGCTGTTCCGTCCCCTGGAGGCCCTGTTTCCTGCGGAACACTGGTCCAATCGGCAACCTACCCACATTGACATCCTGTACACATTGCTGCACCGGCTGGGTTTCATCCCACTGGTGATGTTTGCCCTCATGTGGCCCGTCAGCATTTCCCTCGACGGCTGGCTGCGCCTGCACGGTTTCATGCCATTCACTCTGGATAACGACTTTCCCTATCTGCTTGAGCATCCCCTGACCACATTTGTGGTGTATCTCGTTGTCCTGGACTTTGCCGGTTACTGGTTGCACCGTTTCCTGCACCGTCTGGAATGGGGTTGGGCCCTGCATGGTGTCCACCACTGTCAGCGTGTGATGAGCTTCTGGACGGATGACCGTACCCATTTCCTGGAGGACTTTCTTGCCGCTTTCTGGTTTTCCATGCTGGGACTGTTCATCGGGCTCCCTCCAAGCCAGTTCGTGGTCCTCATGATGGTGACACGAATCCTTCAAAGCTTTGCCCATGCCAACGTGGCCATCAGCTTCGGCCGGATTGGCGAACGTCTGCTGGTCAGCCCCCATTATCATCGCGTTCACCATGGTATCGGCATGGGCAGCGAAAGCGGTCCCTTGAGCTGTAATTTCGCCATCCTGTTTCCCATCTGGGACATTCTCTTTCACACGGCCAATTTCGCCACCGAAACCCCACCCACCGGCATAGCCGACCAACTGGCCGGAAGAAATTACGGAAATGGCCTACTGCTTCAGCAATGGCTGGGGCTGGAAAGACTCTCACGGGCATTGCGTGGGCTAAAAGCCTGACCCCCCTTGAAAACCTATCCGGAGTCCCCATTTACCGGTCAGGTCTTTTTTCCTTCCGCCAACTGACACGGTATTGCCATGAGCCAGAAAGAATCCCTGCAATTTCAAACTGAAGTGAAGCAACTGCTTCACCTGATGATCCACTCCCTCTACAGCAACAAGGAAATTTTCCTTCGAGAGCTGATTTCCAATGCTTCGGATGCCTGCGAAAAACTCCGTTTCGAAGCCCTGAAGGACAACAGCCTGCTGGAACCCGGCACGCATTTGCACGTGCGAATCAGCGTTGACAAGGACTCTCGCACCGTCACCATTTCAGACAATGGTGTCGGCATGTCGCGCGATGACGTGATCAACAATATCGGCACGATCGCCAAGTCTGGAACCCGTGAATTCCTGAGTCGTCTGTCGGGAGACGAGGCACGGGATTCTGCCCTGATCGGCCAGTTTGGTGTGGGTTTTTATTCAGCTTTCATCGTCGCCGACCGCGTCACACTCACCACACGCCGTGCCGGCTCAGAAGCGCAGGCGGGCATTCGCTGGGAATCCACCGGAGATGGCACCTTCACCCTCGAGTCCGTGGACAATGCCGCCCAGGGAACTTCCGTAACCCTTTACCTGAAGGAAGGTGAGGATGAGTTTCTGGACAACTGGCGTTTGCGCGGCATCGTTCGGCGTTATTCGGATCATATCCAGTTACCCATCCTCATGGCCCGCGAGCCTGAGGAAGGCACGCCTGTCGAAGACGACACGCTGAACCAGGCCAATGCTCTATGGGCTCGCCCCAAGGGCGAGATTACAGGGGAGCAGTACGAGGAGTTCTACAAGCATGTGGGACATGATTTTGAAGCGCCTCTGGCCTGGACTCATGCCCGTGTGGAAGGCAAGCAAGAATATACCGCGCTGCTTTATGTACCTGCGCACGCTCCCTTCGACCTGTTGGATCCTGAGCCACGCCATGGCCTGAAACTCTACGTGCGTCGCGTCTTCATCATGGAAGACACCCGCAAGCTCCTGCCCCAATACCTGCGCTTTGTTCGGGGAGTCATTGATTCCGCAGACCTGCCACTAAACGTCTCCCGCGAAATCCTGCAGGAGTCCCGGGACATGGAAGCCATCCGTTCAGGCTGTACCCGTCGTGTGCTGACACTTCTGGAAGACCTGGCACAAAACCAGCTGGAGAAATATGCCACCTTCTGGAAGGAGTTTGGCAAAGTTTTCAAGGAAGGGGCTGGCGAAGAAACCGGTCAAAAAGAAAAATGGGCACAACTGTTACGTTTCTCGTCCACTCATAACGATAGCGAAGACCAAACCGTATCTCTCAAGGAATACATTGGCCGCATGAAAGAGGGACAACAGACCATTTATTACGTGACCGCAGACAGTCATGTGGCTGCAAGCAACAGCCCTCATCTGGAAGTGTTTCGCTCAAAAGACATCGAGGTTCTGCTGCTGTCGGACAGAGTGGACGAATGGGTTGTTTCAAACCTTCACGAGTTCGAAGGCAAAAAACTACAATCCGTGGCACGCGGCGATCTGGACTTGAGCGCCCTGGGCATTGAAGCTCCCAAGGTAGAAACTCAAGATGCTGAAATGCTCAAGCCCCTGCTGGAGGGGATGAAAACCGCTCTGGGAGATCGCGTCAAGGACGTACGTACGAGTCACAGGTTGACAGAGTCTCCTGCCTGTCTCGTCACGGAAGACGGCGCACTTTCAGGGCACATGGAGCGTATGCTCAAGGCAGCAGGACAGAATGTTCCTCATTCCCGACCCATCCTGGAAATCAACCCGGAACACCGGCTCATCCTGCGCCTGAAAATGGAAACAGACAACACCCGCTTGGCCGACTGGAGCCAACTCCTGTTTGACCAGTCATTGCTGGCAGAAGGCGGCCAACTGGAAGACCCTGCGGGATTTGTCAGAAGGTTGAACCAATTGATGCTGCAATAGCAGGTCTCCTGATTCAGCGGGGCTGCGCCGGAATCGCCAGAACAAGACAGGCTTTTCTAGCTGCCCCGCCCCATTGATTTCAGCCACAACAGGCCGGCCACTGTCTTGGCATCGTTGATGATGCCGCGACGTATCCATTCATAGGCCTGCTCAAGGGGTATCGACAGGGTTTCGAGAAACTCCTCGTCATCGCGCTGGTGACCTTCCATCGTCATCCCTTCCGCCAAAAAATATTCGATGTGTTCGGTGGAGTAGGCAATGCAAAGGTGCAGCGTGGTCAAGCGATGCCAATGCCGCGCGCGGTATCCCGTCTCTTCCTGCAGCTCCCTCTGAGCAGCCAGCAGCGGGGGTTCTCCCGTTTCGAGTTTTCCGGCAGGAATTTCGTAATAATGGCGATGATTGGGGTAGCGATACTGGTATTCCAGCAGAACGGTATGCTCATCCACCATGGGAATGATGGCCACTGCTCCCGGATGCACGATATATTCCCGCAGGGTGTGCTCGCCATTGGGCAATCTGACGCGATCTCTTCGCACGTCCAGCAACTTGCCATGAAACACCTGCTCGGACTCCACCATATGTTCGGTAAAATCTTCCGGACGCTCAGGAAAGCCCACCATGTTTTCGCCCTCGTCTAACCGCTTCCCAGAGATCGGGTCACCGAAAACATACACAGATCGATAAGTGGTTGGGGAACGATTCCAAGAACCAGAATAGCCATGCCGTTCAGTCCCATCAGGATGCGGTGGTCGGCTTCCGCCACAAGGGGAGAAATGTCACTGGGCTCATCCATGTACATGAGCTTGATGACACGCAGGTAATAAAAGGCACCAATCAGCGACATGAGAACTGCAAATACCACCAACCAAGTCATACCCGCATCCAGTACAGCACTCAATACGGACAATTTGGCAAAAAAACCAACTGATACAGGGATACCCGCCATGGATATCATGACCAGAAGCATCATGAAGGCATACCAGGGACTGCGCTTGTTAAGCCCCTTCAAATCATCCAGGCTGTTCACTTCGAATCCCTCACGCCCCAGCAGAAGTATCAGGCCAAAAGCGCCCAGGCTCATGAGTACGTAAGCCACTACATAAAACATGGCTGCTGCAAAACCGCCCACTGTACCCGACAGGATGCCGAGTAGCAGGAACCCCATGTGGGAAATGGTGGAGTAGGCCAGCATGCGCTTGACATTGGTCTGGGCAATGGCAGTCACATTACCTACCAGCATGGACAGCACGGACACGATCACCAGCATGCTCTGCCAGTCGGATACCATGGGGCTCAATGTGCCTACCAACATGCGTACAAAAAAAGCAAAAGCGGCAATCTTGGGTACAGTGCTCACAAAGAGGGTCACAGCAGTTGGAGCCCCTTCATAGACATCGGGTACCCACATGTGAAATGGCACCACACCCAGCTTGAAGGACAATCCGGCCCGCCGGGTGACCAGCCCCAGAACGAGAATGGCCGGGTCAGCCACACCGGAAGCAATGGCATTGGCCACCTGTGGCATGTACAAGGAACCCGTGGCACCATAAAGCATGGAGAGGCCATACAACAGTAGCCCGGAAGCCAAGGCAGCCAACACGAAATACTTCATGGCAGCTTCCGTCGCCACGGACGAATCCCGTTGCAAGGCAATCAGAGCACAAGTGGAAAGGGACAGCAACTCCAGCCCCAGGTACAGGACCAGGAAATGATTTGCGGAAATCATCACCATGATCCCCAACAGGGCAAACAGGGTCAGTACGTAAAACTCCCCCCTGAACAATCCATGTCGCTGGTTGTAGGTCCGGGAATAGGCCAGCACCAATGCCATGGCCAGCAATGCCACCACTTTCAGACTGCGAGCCAGGGGATCATCCAGAAACATCCCGCCAAAAGTGGAAAACACATGACCCGTTGCTCCGCCCACCAATAATACCCCGGTAGCCACCAGAGCCAGCTGGGAATAGGCGTACGTCAGGAATCGCCGGTTATCCGGAACGACCAGATCCAGTAGAAGAAGGGCCGACAGAGCCATCAACAGGAAAATTTCAGGGTAGGCCGGTGCCAGCAGAGGGGGGGTGAAATTCATCATATCTCCATCAGAACTTCGGGGTGGAGGCCTGTTCGATCAACTGCTGCACAGAAGCGTGCATCACGTCGGTAAACGGTTTGGGGTACAACCCCATGGCCAGGACCAGCGCAGCCAAAATTCCCAGGAAAAGGGCTTCGCGGCGGTTGATGTCCTTGAGCGTCGACACATGGTCATTGGCTACCGCCCCAAACACCACACGCTTGTACATCCATAGGGTGTAAGCCGCCCCAAAAATCAGGGTGGTGGCGGCAAGCGCCGCAATCCAGAAATTGGATCGCACTGCGCTCAAGGTCACGATGAACTCGCCAACAAACCCGCTTGTTCCAGGCAATCCGGCATTGGCCATGGCAAACAACATGAAGAAGGACGCAAAAAAAGGCATGGTATTGACCACACCACCGTAATCTGCAATCTGCCGAGTGTGCATGCGATCGTAGAGCACACCAATGCACAGGAACATGGCTCCTGACACGAAACCATGTGAAATCATCTGGAGCAGACTGCCTTCAACCCCCATGGGACTGAACAGAAAGATGCCCAAAGTCACGAATCCCATATGTGATATGGAGGAATAAGCCACGAGCTTTTTCATGTCGGCCTGCACCAACGCCACCAGGCCAATATAGACCACAGCCACCAGCGATAGGGTAATCATGATGCCCGAAAGGGCATGACTGGCATCTGGCGTAATAGGCAGGTTGAAACGCAGGAAACCGTAAGCACCGATCTTGAGAGTAATGGCTGCCAGGATGACCGAACCACCGGTAGGTGCTTCCACGTGCGCATCCGGTAACCAGGTATGTACAGGCCACATGGGCACCTTGACAGCGAAGGAAAGAAAAAAAGCGATGAAGATCAGGATCTGGACAGTCAGTGGCAGAGGCAATCTCTGGAACTGAAGAATTTCAAAGGAGGCACCTGCCTCGAAGTAAAGGTAAATGAAGGCAGCCAACATGAGCAATGAGCCCATGAGGGTGTACAGGAAAAACTTGATGGCTGCATAGACACGCCTGGGCCCTCCCCAGATCCCAATAATGAGGTACATGGGGATGAGCATAGCTTCGAAAAACACATAGAACAGGATGGCATCCAGGGCTGAGAATACGCCGTTGATCAATCCGGACATGATGAGAAAGGCAGCCATGTACTGTGACAGTCGCTTTTCGATCACCACCCATCCGGCCATCACCACGAGAATGGTCATGAAACTGTTGAGCAATACGAACCATAAGGAAATGCCATCCACTCCCAGGTGGTAATTGATGTTGAATGCCGGAATCCAACGATGGAATTCCTCAAACTGCATCATGGCAGTGCCATTGGCAAACTGCGCGTACAGAGGAAGGGTGACCAGAAAACCCGCCAGTGCCCCCACCAGTGACAGGATGCGCGTACGGCCAGGATTTCCTTCCCCTCCCAGCCACAACACCAGAATGCCTGACAAAATGGGAATCCAGATGGACAGGGACAACAAAACGGGCTGTGCAGTC